>JAUWLI010000060.1 GCA_030613765.1 Phycisphaerae bacterium | reverse complement strand
TCCTCGCCGAACTTGCCCTTATAAACCCAAACCTTAATGCCAATCGCTCCATACGTCGTTCTTGATGTTGCCACAGCGTAATCTACATTGGCATCCAAAGTATGCAGTGGGATAGAACCGAGTTTCTGCGTTTCCCTTCGTGCCATTTCTGAGCCTGCCAAACGTCCGGCGCAAATAATCTTAACTCCTTTAGCGCCCGCATTCATTGCAGCTTCACAATGCTGCTTCATTGTACGCCTAAACGAGGCTCGCTTACTTAACTGCTCCGCAATAGCTTCGCCCACAAGTGTCGCATTCAACTCCGGTTCTTTTATCTCGACAACATTTACGGCCACTTTTCGACCCGTTATCCCTTCAAGCTCTTCTCGCAATTTATCGACCTCACCTCCTCTGGGACCGATGACCACACCAGGGCGTCCGCTGTGCAGTGTTACTTTTACTTCGTTGCGTGTTCGGATTACCTCAATCTTTGCCACAGCACCTTTGGGCAAATGACGATTATATTTCATGTCAACATACTGACGGATTCTCTGGTCCTCGACAAGAAATTTGCCGTAATCAGCCTTGGGAGCAAACCATGTACTCTGCCATCCAAGCGTTATTCCCGTTCTAAAACCTATTGGCGATACTTTCTGGCCCATAATCTTGTGTCTCGTATTACGTTTTATGCTTGTGTTACTGTTATATGTATGTGACAGGCCTTTTTACTAATAGGATGCGCTCTGCCTCTGTCTTTTGGTATCCACCTTTTTGTGCCGATGCGGACTCCCGCATCATCAACACGGGCACTGCTGACGTAAAGATTATCAACGTCAGCCTGCTGCTCATCGGCATCCGCGACGGCACTTCTCAAAACCTTGTCAATCATTGCTGCAGCACGTTTTCGTGTGAACTTCAAGATATCCATTGCGTCCTGGGCGCTTCGGCCGGCTATCAACTGCGTAACGAGTCTGACCTTACGTGCTGACATTGGAGCAAAACGATAAGACGAACGCCAGTCAAGCAAATCATTTACCTCAGCAGATAAAGCCGCCGCCAGGTGGCGAATATCATCCGCTCGCGGTTTGGGCTTAAAAAGGCCTTTCTGCCAGTTTCTAACCGCCACGACGGATTCCTTCTTGTCAAGCCCCGTCCTGGCAAGCTGGTCAGCCAACTGCTCCACATTCATCTGTTGTTGCTGACAAAGCTCTTTTAACTTATTAGCACTTAACATATCTTTTTAACTCACCTAAATCCGAAATTCGAATATTGAATTTCGAAACTAATATCCGTTACCTTATTTTCTTGCTTGAATGACCTTTAAAGGTCCTTGTGGGCGAAAATTCTCCCAACTTATGTCCAACCATATCCTCGGTGACAAAAACCTTATGAAACATTTTACCGTTATGGACCATAAAGGTAAAACCCACAAACTCCGGAATTATCGTGCATCTTCTTGCCCAGGTCTTTATTGGATCACGAGAACCAGAGCCAATTTGCCTGTTGACCTTAGCAAACAGTTTATCATCAACATATGGTCCTTTTTTAAGAGATCTTCCCATTTTTTTATGTCTCGTATCTCGTGAAGCTTACGTCGCTTCACGCTGTTACAGAACTAATTGTCCCTGCCTTTTGTTTTTACGTCTTCGAATAATCCTCTTGTTATTGGGATTACGTGGGTTTCTTGTCTTTCCACCTTTTGCCAACACACCTGTCGGCGAACAGGGATGCCTCCCGCCAGCTCTATGGCCTTCTCCACCACCCAAAGGGTGATCGACAGGATTCATCGCATTGCCTCTTACATGTGGCTTTCGTCCCATATGGCGTTTTCGCCCGGCCTTACCGATGCGTATATTTTGGTGGTCAGGATTACTCAGGCGTCCAATCGTCGCCCGGCATTCTTTGCGAATCATCCGCATTTCACCACTTGGCAAAATGACAGTGACCCAATTGCCTTCTTTGGCCACAATCTTCGAAGCGTTTCCGGCGCCCCTAACCAGTTTTCCGCCCTGGCCGGCAATCATTTCGATATTATGAATTTCCATGCCGGCGGGAATCGCCTCCAGAGGCATTGCATTACCAATCTTAGGTTCACAAGAGAGCCCGCTTTCCAACCTGTCTCCGGCCTTTACACCCTGCGGGGTTAATATATATCTTTTTTCACCGTCGTCGTAGTGCAGAAGGGATATAAAGCAATTTCTATTAGGGTCGTATTCAATCGTTGCCACCTTTGCGGGGACACCATCTTTGTTACGTTTGAAATCGATAATACGATAAATTTTTCTTGCCCCGCCACCTCTGAACCGGGCAGTAATAACACCGTGATGATTTCTTCCTCCGGTCTTCTTTATACGCCTGCAGAGCGACTTCTCCGGCTTTGTAGTGGTTAGGTCAGCGTAATCATTCACTGAGCTGTTTCTACGTCCGGCACTTGTTGGTTTGTAAACTCGAATACCCATAATACTATCTCGTATCTGGCTTCACACTTTTTCTTTTAGAACAAATCTATATGGAATTCCGGATCCAAAAATACAACAGCTTTTTTCCAACTCGGTTTGCTGCCGTATGTTCTGCCTCTGCGGCGGAGTTTGCCTCTGTAGTTAGCAGTTCTCACTTTTCGAACCTTAACATTGTATATTTTTTCCACAGCATTTTTTATCTGGATTTTATTAGCCTTTTTATTTACCTCGAAGGAGTACGCACCTCTTGTATTCGCAAAATGTACACCCTGCTCTGTAATCAAAGGGCGAATGATTATATCAAAGTCGTTTATAGTAACTGCCATTAATTTTCACCTGCCTCATCTTTGACTAAAAGTGACAAAAAAGCCTCTTTAGTTATCAGCATCTTGCGGTGGTTGCAAATATCACCGGCGTTGAGCTCAACTGCAGGCATAACTGAGACTTTCGGAATATTCTTAGCTGACTTGTAAAGATTATCATCATAGTCGCTAATTGTCACGAGGCAACTGTCCTTCGAAAGAATCTTTAAATTACTCAGAATGTTTACGAAATCACTGGTGCGTGGCTTTTCAAAGTTGAGTCCATCCACCACAACAACATTGTTGCTCAAAAGCTTCGCCAATATTGCCGAGTTTCTGGCCAATCTTCTCTGCTTTTTGGGCATACGTTTACGGAAGCTTCTGAAGACCTTGGCAAAAGTAACACCGCCGCCGACCCGTTTGCCTGTTCTTCGGTTACCAACACGTGCAAAGCCCGTACCTTTTTGCCTAAAGAGCTTTTTTCCCGAGCCGACTCCCATACCTCTACCCTTCGTTGCAGCAGTTCCCGAACGCTTGTTAGCATGATACATAACAATCGCCTGCTTGAGCAGTGTATATCTGACCGAACTGCCCAAAGCCGACTCGTCGACCTTTAGGCTATCAACTTCCTGACCATCTCTGTTGTAAACAGACAAGTCAATCATTTCTCACATCTTGCTCCAAATTAGACCTTTTTAGCACTACGGACAAGACAATAGCCGCCCGCAGGGCCTGGTACTGCACCTTTGACTACTAATAAGTTTTTATCTTCGTCTATTCCGACGAGTCTGTGGTTTTTTGTTGTGATCCGACAGTTGCCCATATGCCCTGCCATTTTTTTGCCTTTTTTCGGTTTTCCGCCATGTCCGGCATCGCTGGCGAAACTTGAAATTGAGCCAGGCGCTCTGTGTTTTCGTTCGGTTCCGTGGGAAGCCGGGAAACCACCAAAGCCATGTCGTTTCATCACGCCGGCGAAGCCTTTGCCTTTACTGGTTCCTACAACATCGACCAACTTGTTCTCTTCAAAAACCGAAACAGTGATAGAATCCCCGACTTTGTACTCCGTTTCGGTCTCTTCGGGCAGTCTCATCTCTTTGACAAATTTCTTTGGGGTCGTATCAGCTTTTTGAGCATGCCCAACTTGTGGATTCTTTCTGCGCGAATCCTTTACATCATCAAAACCCAACTGAACAGCATTGTAGCCATCAGTTTCGGCCGTTTTTACCTGCATAACGACACAAGGTCCTGCTTGTATGACAGTAACAGGCAACAGCTTGCCCGATTCGTCATAAACTTGAGTCATTCCAACTTTTTTTCCCAACAACATTGCCATTATCACATCTCTCGTCGCTCGTTGCCCGAATCAAGTTTCACGCTTTTATCTTCACGAAGACACCGGCCGGTACCACTAAGCGGTTCAACACCTCGACCGTTCGTGCATTGGCCTCGTGAATATCAATTAGACGCTTATGAGTTCTCAACTCAAACTGCTCACGCGACTTTTTATCGATATGAGGACTCCGTAAAACGGTATATCTCTCGATACGCGTAGGCAACGGCACCGGACCACTGACACGAGCGTTTGTCTTTCGAGCGTGCTCTACTATCTCTTTAGCAGATGCATCAAGGGCCCGGTGGTCATAGGCCTCCATTCTAATCCTTATTCTTTCGGTTTCAGTAGCCATAATTTCTCTTTAAGCTTTTAGTGGACAGAATCTTTTTCTTGAATTCATCCCTTAAGACTTATAAATCTGTAAAATATATGTACTTATAAACCAAAAATAACAAAAAATACACTCTCTGAATATAATTTTTCTACTATCTGTTAAAACTACGTTGTTTGCTTTTGGCAGGAAAGACCTTATTTCGCTGATTATTAACCTTTTTTCCGGTTGCGATCTTCAATGATCAACTATCAAATTCGTCTTCCTTAAGAATTATGGTTCGGACCTGTCTGTTGTCCTTCCAAAGCCATTTATCAGCTTTGGCATACTCTTAGGTGCAGCGAAACACCTTTCAAAACCATCCATGACCACCAAATTACAGGTATGCTACAGCCCAACTTGTTTACGCAACGCCATCCTTGACGATGCTCGCTACGGCTAAAACCAACACTTCTACCACACAAATCAAGTAATATCAATAAAAATTTCTATAAAAAACCGTAAAATACAAAATTTCTCTATTTTTTTAAAAAATAATTTGCTTAGCAATCTGCTCGGGGATCTTCTCATAGCTTAACGGCTCCATAGTAAAGGTTCCCCGTCCTGCTGTGGCACTTCTAATCTCGCTGGAATACCCAAACATTTCCACCATAGGCACCTTAGCATCGATTACACGCATATTTCCATGCACGTGACAATCCGTTATCAAGCCCCTTTTTCCAAGTATGTTGCCCTGAACCGCCCCAAAAGAAGCTTCCGGAACTACTACTTGAAGCCGCATTACTGGCTCAAGTAAAACCGGCCCAGCTTGGCCGAGGGCTTTTTCTACTGCAATTGCGGCAGCCTGCTCAAAAGCCAAATCGGAAGAATCCACCGAATGGAATGAGCCATCAATCAACGTAACTTTAACTCCTACAACAGGATAGCTTGCCAACACACCAGTGCCGAGAGCATCTTTTGCTCCCCTCTCAACAGCAGGGATATACTCTCTCGGCACAGCGTTGGACACAATTTTGTTTTCAAACTCAACTTCGCGACTCGTAAGACCATCCTCCGTCAACAATGGTTCAATTAACAAAACAACATGGCCGTATTGGCCATGACCTCCCGTTTGACGTATGAATTTACCCTCCACCTTTGCCGATTTTGTAATAGCTTCCTTATAGGCTACTCTGGGCTTGCTAACTCTGACATTAACACCTTTTTCCCTTACAAGTTTGTGCTGGAGTACCTCCAGATGAAGTTCACCCATTCCGCTGATGATTGTCTGGCCTGTTTCGACATCTACTTTACATGCAAAAGTCGGATCTTCACGCCTTAAATCAGCCAGTGCATCTGCCAATTTTGCCTTTTCTACTGAGGTCATGGGTTCTATCGACATAGTAATAACAGCCTGAGGAAATGTAATACTCGGCAAACAAACGGGTTTTTTGGGGTCGCAAATCGTATCACCTGTCAGAGTTTGTTTTAATCCTACGACTGCGACAATATCGCCGGCACTGGCCGAGTCTAAAATTTTTCGCTCGTCGGCGTGCATCTCAAATATCCTGGTAATATTTTCCCGTTTGTTCCGATTTACGTTCAAAACTCTTCTTCCGGACTTTAACGTGCCTTGATAAATCCTTAGAAAGCTCAAATCGCCGTGCATATCGCTTGTAATCTTAAATGCAAGTGCGACCAAGCTTTCATTGCGGTCACATTTTACAGATATCTTCTTTTTTTTGTCAGTCGGTTTATGCCCGACCAAAACTGGTTTGTCCAATGGAGAAGGCAAATATTCCAGGACACCGTCAAGCAGTTTCTGCACGCCGATATATTTCAGGGCTGAACCGACAAATACGGGATGAAGTTTACCGTTTAAAGTTGCTTTCCTAATTGCTCTATTAATCATTGTACTGTCGATTGGCTTATCGTGGATATAGGTATCCATCAGCTCGTCATCCTCTTCGGCTGCAAGCTCAATCATCTGGCTCCTTAGCCGTTCTGCAGTTTGTTTCAATTCTGTGGGAATTTCAGTCTCCTCAAAAGTTGCTCCCATCTCTTCAGTCTTGTAGAAGACTGCCTTGTATTTAATCAGGTCTATTATCCCGGCAAAAGAGTCGTCGGCACCGATAGGAATCTGTAATAAAATCGGATTGGCAAGGAGTTTATCACGAATAGAGTCGATGGTCATTTCAAAATCAGCCCCGACTTTGTCCATCTTGTTAACAAAACAAAGGCAAGGCAAGTTATATTTCTGCCCCTGCCTCCAGACAGTCTCACTCTGGGCCTGCACGCCCTCGCTGGCGTCAAATACAGCAACAGCGCCATCGAGAACACGAAGCGACCTTTCAACCTCAGCAGTAAAATCAATATGCCCTGGAGTGTCAATAAGGTTAATTTCAGATCCTTTCCAAGGACACTTAGTCGCGGCTGAAGTAATAGTAATGCCTCTTTTTTGCTCTTCCTCCATAAAGTCCATAACAGCGGTACCGTGATGGACTTCGCCCATTTTGTAGGTTTTTTCCGTATAGAAAAGAATGCGCTCGGTTATCGTTGTTTTGCCGGCGTCGATATGCGCCATAATCCCAATATTACGTAATTTTTCCAAAGTACTCGGCATAATCTGTCTCTCGTGTCTCGTATAACAGGGCACAGCTTACGAATAAAAAAAACTGCCACGGGTCATCTTTTTATAAATGCACCGTGGCAGTTAAAACCGACGAATCTTACCAGGCAAAGTGGGCAAATGCCTTATTCGCATCAGCCATTCTATGAATATTCTCACGGGTTGTCATAGCACCACCGTGTTCGTTGTAAGCATCAATCAATTCAGTGGCCAGACGCTCACGCATCGGCTTGCCTTTCTTGGCTCTGGCCGATTGTAGTATCCAACGAAAAGCCAGTGATTGCTGGCGTTTCGGGCTTACCTGCATCGGCACCTGATAGCTGGCTCCACCGACACGTTTGCTGCGCACTTCGATCAACGGTTTTACATTATTAATCGCTGTCTCAAATACCTCAAATGGTTCGGTATCCTTAATCTTTTTGGAGATAATTTCCATAGCGTCATAGAAAATCCGCTGTGCGACACTTTTTTTACCGTCCCACATCATACAGTTAACAAACTTAGAAACCAGCTTGCTGTTGTACGCCGGGTCAGGCTTTAGTTGTTGACTTGAAGAAGTAAACCTTTTCATATTTCATAGTCCTTGGTTCATAGTTCATTGATGAAGTATCAACAATGAACTATGCACTGGAGTCCCCTTATTTTGCCTTTTTTGCACCATACTTACTTCTGCCCTGTTGACGACCAGCGACGCCGGCACAGTCAAGTACACCACGAACAATATGATACCGAACGCCGGGCAAATCCCTGACCCTGCCTCCGCGAATTACAACTGTGCTGTGCTCCTGGAGGTTGTGGTCAATGCCGGGTATATAAGCTGTAACTTCCTTGCCGCTGGTGAGTCTAACACGAGCGATTTTTCGTAAAGCGGAGTTCGGTTTTTTGGGCGTTTGTGTTCTTACGATCAGACACACACCTCTTTTCTGAGGCGAGCCGCTAATATCAGATATACGTTTTCGACCCTTTGACTTTGATCTTGGCCGTCTAACTAACTGGTTTATAGTAGGCATAATCCACTTCCGATTTAATATTTCAAGTATTAATTGATTCCCAAAGCTTCTTTCACGGCAGCCTCTGCTTTTGCTTCCGCCTCTTTGTCATCCTTGGCTTCTGCAAATTCTTTCGGCAGCGGCGCTTCAGCAAGGTGCTTAATCCTTATTTCCAGATGTGGTTTGAAAGCCGTGCCGGCCGGTATTAAATGGCCGAGGATCACATTTTCCTTCAAACCGTACAAATTATCCTTTCTACCAGCTAAGGAAGCCTCAGTCAAGACCTTAGTTGTTTCCTGGAAGCTGGCTGCCGCGATAAAACTATCCGACCAGAGCGAAGCTTTTGTTATTCCTAAAAGCAATGTCTGAGCAGTTGCAGCTTTTGGTTTTCTGCCCTTAGCCGGAGCACCCCCAATCATTTCAACCTTTTCGTTGATACTGGCAAGTTCTTTCTTGTCGATAATCTGACCTTCTTCTATGTCAGTTGCATCTCCGACGTTGGTAATCCTGAGGCTTTTGGCCAATCTTTCATTACCTCTTCGGAACACAAATTTATCAACGACCTCTCCCGGCAAAAACGAGCTGTCGCCGACAGATTCTATACTAACCTTCCGCATCATCTGAGCGCTTATAATTTCAACATGCTTATCATTGATATTAACATTTTGTGAACGGTATACATTTTGAATCTCTGAAATCAGATATTTCTGCAATGACTCTTCACCTTTGATTCGCAGGATATCGTGTGGAACCAATGGTCCATCCGTCAGGGCGTCCCCGGCTTCCGCGTAATCAGCGGTATGGACATTGAGGTGTCTGTCTCTCGGGACGTGGTGTTCTTTCTCCATGCCGGACTCTGAGCGTATGATAATGGTCATTTTGCCCTTGCGTTTATCGCTTCGCAACTCGACTTGGCCACTAATCTCAGCCATTGCGGCAGGGTCTTTGGGCTTGCGTGCTTCGAATACTTCGGTAACTCTGGGAAGACCACCAGTTATATCCTGTGTTCCGCCAGTAGCTCTGGGTTGATGAGCAAGCAACTGGCCTGCCTGAACCTGCTGGCCTTCGGCAACCTCGATCCTGGCCCCTGCCGGCAGATAGTGAACATCGAGTATTTTGCCGCTGGCATCTTCTATGATAATTTGAGGGTGCTTGTCGCCTTTATGCTCTATTACCACAGGCCTGCTGACCTTACCTTTCCGCTCCTCTTCAATTCCAATCGTCTCACCTTCGATGATATCTACAAAGCGGATAAGGCCAGGCACTTCGGCTAAAATCGGTGTACGGTGTGGGTCCCAGATGAACATAATCTCTGGGACTTTAACCTTGGAACCATCTTTAACCAAAACGGTGGCGCCATAGGGAACTTTAAATTTGTCAAGCTCTCTGTCCTTTGCATCAAGGAGTGCTATCTCGCCGTTGCGTTTGAGCGCAACTACCTGGGTACTGCCATCGTCTCGCTTGAAAGAAACCGCATTTATATCGCGATACTGAACCTTTCCTGCGTGTGTGGCCTTCTGTTCACGTTCAAGAATAGCTCTCTCTGCAACACCACCGGTGTGGAAGGTACGTAGTGTCAACTGGGTACCGGGCTCACCGATTGACTGTGCAGCGATAATGCCGACAGCCGATCCTTCCTCCACTAACTGACCGGTACTCATATCCCAGCCATAACACTTCGCACAAATACCAAAAGTGCTGTCACAAGTCAGTGGGCTCCTGACTCTGATGGCATCAAGACCTAAAATTTCAATCTTTACTGCTGCCTCTGGTGTAATGACTTCATTCTCACGAACAACCATTTCATCGGTAATAGGATTACGAATATTATCTCTGGCAGTTCTGCCTATAATTAGTTGAGAAAGGGGCACATCAACCTGCTCGCCTCTGCTGACCGTGCTTTTTGTGATTCCCTGTAAGGTTTGGCAGTCATGTTCGGTGGTAATTAGATTTTGCGCCACATCGATAAGTTTGCGGGTAAGATAACCGGAATTAGCTGTCTTCAAGGCAGTATCAGCCAGTCCCTTACGTGCACCGTGTGTAGAGCTAAAATACTCAAGAACAGTCAAGCCCTCACGGAAGTTTGATTTGATGGGTGTTTCGATAATCTCACCACTGGGCTTGGCCATCAACGCTCGCATCCCTGCAAGCTGCTGAATCTGGTCCACACTTCCCCTTGCACCAGAATCGCTCATAAGGTATATCGGATTCAGATACGGCGAGCCATCCTCATTGGTATCTTCTTTAAGGCCACGCATCATTTCATTTGTAACTGCGACGCGGGCATGAGTCCAGGCATCAATAACCTGATTATACCTTTCACCCTCTGTCAAGACACCATCAGCATAGTTCTTATAAATTTTGCTGACCTTCTTTTCTGTCTCGTCGATAATTTCCGGCTTCCTTGCCGGTATCTTCAAGTCCATAATGCCAAAGCTCAAACCCCCAAGTGTAGCATACTTGAAGCCTAAATCCTTTATTCTATCAAGAAGGTCTACCGTCTCACTACTACCAGCGAATTCGAAACAGTCACTAATTACCTGGCTGACCCTCTTGCCATTCAAAGTCATATTGTAAAACGGCATCCCCGCAGGAAGTATGTCGTCGAATATGCACCGACCAACTGTAGTTTCAACTAAAGTTGAATTCCCCTCTGACAGTTCATCGTTTTTAGTTGTTGAACTACGAATCCCTAAGTCTGAACTAATAACCGATTTATCAATTTTCACCTTAATCTTTTCGTGCAACCTGATTTTGCCCACTTCGTTGGCCATTATTGCCTCGAAAGTGTCTCTGAATGACCGTATGGTCTGTAGGAATTCAGGATCGACGGCAATCCAAGTAAACTCAATCCCGGTTAAATACTCGTCTAAGGGCTTGCTACGTTTCTCGTTGCCGCCCACGAATCCGACAACATGTTGTCTGAAAGAACTTGGCCCTTTCCCGGCGCAGTGATAGCTCAGACGTTCCTGAATATCTTTACCAGACTGCCGCGGCCCCGCCTGTCCAACATATACTATTTTACCTTCGTGACGGAAAAGGTAGATTCCGGGAAGTGTGGGCGCAGCCTCCCACTCACGCGGGGAATGCCAACCGTTAGGCAGTCGACCCAACGGGCCTGTCGCCTGCCCGATAAGCTTTCGCAAACGGTTGGTGCCCTTGTCCCTAAGCGTTTTCTTGAACTCAGCAACGGAATCTTCATCCAGACGATCTTCGCCCTTCCTCTTCACCCTTGTCTTACGTGCCCCTGAACCAACAGGTGTGTAGTATGGCCCGTGGTCATTGAAGAAAGGTATATCTATTGGAGTGCCAGGCAGTGCCTTTCCGTCAGGATCTGGATAGTTCAACATCGTAGCGCCCTCCAGCATATCCAAGAAATCCTGCGGATTTTCTGGCCCCGGTGGCTCTGGAAGGGTTTCTTCCATATTGGTCAAATAATAGTTGCCCATAACCATATCCTGGGATGGTCCAACCATTGGGGACCCATTGGCAGGTGAAAAAATGTTGGAGGTGGCCATCATTAAGATATGAGTTTCAGCCTGTGCTTCAACACTTAACGGCAGGTGCACT
>JAUWLI010000038.1 GCA_030613765.1 Phycisphaerae bacterium | reverse complement strand
TACTATGGATATTTCCCACCTCCTCCACCTCCGCCTCCGCCGCCCGAAAGTACGAGCACAATGGTCAACGAAGACAAAGGAATCCATATTAACTGTCCCCCCCCTCCACCCGGCTGGAGGGGTAGAGGTGGAGGAATCTATTGCTACGACAGCAACGCCACCCTGACAAACTGTAAATTCATCAATAACTCAGCCCACCAATATGGCGGCGGCATATATAACTATAACAGTAGCCCGACATTGACAAACTGCACTTTCAGTGGAAACTGGTCCGACTCCGGCGGCGGTATGGAGAACCAGTATTACAGCAACCCGATACTGATTGACTGTACATTTACTGCTAACAGTTCGGTCTACGGAGGCGGCGGGATGCGCAACTACTCCAGCAACCCGGCATTGACCGACTGTGCCTTTATCGATAACTTTGCAGGATGGAGCGGCGGCATGGGCAACTACTACAGCAGCCCGACTCTCAACGATTGCATATTCAGCAGCAACCAGGCAGACACCGATGGAGGCGGGATGAACAACGGTACTCTATGCAGTCCTATGCTGACGAACTGTACCTTGAGCGGAAATTCAGCAGTAAATGGCGGCGGGATGTATAACTACGAGGGCAGTCCGACGCTGACGAATTGCACGTTCAGCGGAAACTCTGCCGAAACTGGTGGCGGCATGTATCTCTCCGGTAACAGCACTTCGATACTGATAAACTGCATCCTTTGGAACGATACACCTGAGGAAATATATGTGGAGAGTGGTTCTATGCCTGTAATAACTTATAGCGATGTACAGAACGGCTGGCCGGGCGAAGGCAACATCGATTCTGATCCGTTATTTGTCGAGCCGGGTTACTGGGATACGAACGGAGTGTGGGTTGAGGGCGATTATCACCTGCTGCCTGATTCGCCGTGTATTGATGCGGGTGATCCGAATTACGTAATGGAGCCCAATGAGACGGATTTGGACGGCAGGCCGCGTGTATTGGATGGAAACGGCGATGGTATCCCAGTGGTTGATATGGGCGCTTACGAGTACATGCCCTCTATACCGGCCGAGGTCAGGATTATTCCCCGTACTATAAATCTGGCGAGCAAAGGCAATTGGCTTACCTGTTATATTTGGTTACCGGAAGATTGCAATGTTGCTGATATTGACCCGAACAGCGTTTTTCTTGAGGGTGAAATTGAACCTGAGCAATTCTGGATCAATGAAGAGCAACAAGTCGCGATGGCCAGGTTCAGCCGTGAGGGGTTGCGGGGTATTATCAGCACAGGTGAAGTTGAGCTGACAATTAGCGGCCAATTGACGAACGGAAGTATATTTGAGGCAATAGATGTAATCAGAATTGTAGATAGAAGCAGGGAAAGAAGTGAGAATTTAGAATGATGCGGGATGCTCGGTTCCCGATTTGAAGGAAAAAATACGAAATTTGAAACACTAAACAGTATCAAAATATGAATGCTCAAATGAGCAAAACGGGAGCGGCCATCCCCAAGCCCTACGGGCTTGAGGCTGCCACCCAGCCGTGCTGATTTAATATGTCAAAGAGTTAAGGGCAGAAAAGAACTGCCATATAAATTTGGGGGATAAGCGAAGTCCCTTATTAAATTAATGTGCTAAATATGCAGGGACCGCTTACTTACGTGCGCGGCTCAACTTAAGTCGGGTAATGATTTACGAGACTAAGTTATTTTGCATCTTTTTGCAGCTTGTATTCGACAGAGTCGGTGAGTGCCTGCCAGGAGGCTTCGATGATGTTTTCAGAGCAGCCGACGGTGCCCCAGATAGAAGTTTTGTCCCGCGATTCGATTATTACCCGGACCCGTGCGGCAGTCCCGGCTTTAGCATTGACCACGCGAACCTTGTAATCAATCAGGTGAACGTCCTTAATAGCCGGATAGACATTCTCCAGCGACTTTCGCAATGCTGCGTCAAGGGCGTTTACCGGGCCATCCCCTTCTCCGACGACGTGCTCTACTTTATCGCCGACCTTTAGCTTGACCGTGGCCTCGTTGGCCATCTCTCCTGATGTGCGTTTCTCTGTGGTTACATAATACTTTATAAGCTCAAAAGAAGGCTTGTATGTGCCCATAACCTTTTTTACCAGAAGGTCAAAGGATGCGTTTGCAGCCTCGAATTGGTAGCCTTCATTTTCGAGCTCCTGGACGCGAACAAGTATTTCTCTTGCTAATTTCTTATCCTCGGCGATTTTTGCCTTTTCGAGCTCGGCAAGTACGTTTGATTTGCCGCTGAGTTCAGAAATGAGGAACCGTCGTTCATTTCCGATGACGGCCGGGTCGATGTGCTCGTAGGTGCGTTTGTTTTTTCTCAGGGCGTCTACGTGCAGACCTGCCTTGTGAGCAAAGGCGCTTTCGCCGACATAGGGCATATTCATTACCGGGGTCAAATTGCCAATCTCGAATATGAAATGGGAGACTTCGGTCAGTGTTCTGATTTTCTCCGGGCTAAGAACTTCAATACCCATCTTAAATGCAAGATTGGGTATAACGGTGCACAGGTTGGCGTTGCCGCACCGCTCGCCGAGTCCGTTGACCGTTCCCTGGATGTGGCGGGCGCCGGCCCGAACGGCGGCGAGAGTATTAGCGGTGGCACAGTCGCTGTCATTGTGGGCATGGATGCCGACCGTCAGCGGGCCAAACTTATCACAGACGGTTTTTGTGATTTCGTGCACTTCGTCTGCTAAAGAGCCGCCGTTAGTATCGCAAAGCACCAGCACGTCAGCGGCAGCTTCGGCGGCAGCGGAGAGGACCTTCATTGCATACTCGGGATTATTTTTGTAGCCATCGAAGAAATGTTCAGCGTCGAAGATTGTCTCAATGTTGTGCTTTTTTAAGAAATCAGTGGAATCGGCGCAGATAAATACGTTTTCATCGAGGGAACAGCCGAGCACCTGGCTTACCTGCATATCCCATGTTTTGCCGACCAGTGTAGCAGTCGGTGTCTTGCAAGCAAGCATAGCGTTGAGTGAGAGGTCATCGGAGACGCTGCAATCAGCTCTGCGGGTGTTACCAAAAGCAGCGATTTTTGAGGTCTTTAAGCCGAGTTTGGCTGCTTCCTGAAAAAACTGCATCTCCTTGGGATTGGAAGCTGCGAAACCACCTTCAATATAATCGAGGCCAAGCTCGTTAAGACGTCTGGCAATCGAGAGCTTATCTTCGAGCGAGAAGCTGACGCCTTCGGCCTGCATGCCATCTCGAAGGGTTGTATCGTAAAGTTTTATCTTTTCCATAGCTAATCTCTTATTACGTATATGCGTTTATGCGTAAATGAGTCGGTTCGTTAATTCGTTCGTACGCTATTTTTGATTAGCACATTCTACTACAGTGGTCTGAAATGTAAAGGAAAATCGAATGTTATAGTACATGGCAGATCGTGTATAGAGGACAGGAAAGGGTAAAATATATTTTGTAAAATTGTTGCAATTGGGTCTAAGAGCAAGTATAATAAAAGGTTTATGTCAATATTCACAAGAGATGTAGTTATATTTGCTATAGGATAAGATGCTGCTAACACAGATTCTTCAGCAAAAATGCGTCAAAGTTCCGCTGGAAGGCAAAGACAAAGAATCCGTAATAACGGAACTGGTGGAGCTGCTGGACGCAAACGGAGTGCTGCTCGACAAAGACGTTGCTTTGGACGCGGTTTTTACTCGTGAACAAACCCGAAGCACCGGAATCGGCTCTGGAATCGCCATTCCACACGGCAAATGCAAAGCCGTCAAAGAACTGGTTATGGCTTTTGGGATCGCAAGCGATGGAATTGACTTTGCAAGCGTCGACGGAAAACCGGTAACAATAGTGATTTTGCTGGTATCTCCGTCCGACCAAACCGGCCCTCATATTCAGGCCCTGGCCAGAATAAGCAGACTAATGCTCGACGAACAATTCAGACAATCACTCGAGAAGTCAACATCGTCTGACGAGCTTTATGAGCTTCTGAATACCAAAGAGAATGAATAAATCGCTATTTTTGTATTGAATCGCGATTCACCCTTTTGTCATCAGCCCTCCTGGTTTGGTGGAATCGTTTCCCATAGAACCAGGCCGAGGTCATAGGGATTAACGAGGTCAGTGTTTCTTGGCAAAATCCTTACCGCGAGTCCTCTTCGGCCTGATGTTTTACAAGGCATGGATCCAACAAACCAATGGTCACCATTCCGGCCCGAAGTTTCTTTGTGCTCCATTCTCACAGTTGAGCCGTCCGTGATATTTCCCATAGAATCCACAGGGCCGTGATAAACCTCAACTGAAACGTCATCCGGGCTGGCCTTTCCGAGCCTAACCAATGCCTCGACAGTCAAGTCCGAGCCGAGCTTAAGCTGAGGCTGTCTGGAATTCAGGATTTCGCCATTTTGGTCACCGTTGGCCCTTACCTGAACATCTTTAATGGCAAACTCCGGCCAAGCCGTTTTCATGTTGGACTTCCACATAGAAAGTGCCCTTGCGCGAGACATTGCCTCTGCAGTGACATACCGCCACCTGGCGGCAGCGGGATTATAACACCTTCGCGTATAATCAGCGATCATTCTGTGGGTGTTGAATATTGGTGCAATCCACTTGATAGAATTCTTCATCCTGCATATCCAGGCACGCGGCAGATTGTCCGCCGAGCGAGTGTAAAACAATGGGACGACCTCGTTTTCCAGCATATTATAAATCGCCTGCGACTCTACCATATCCTGATAATCAGGATCGTCGTAGCTTTCACCAGCACCAATAACCCAGCCCAAATCGGGTCTATATCCCTCACACCACCATCCATCTAAAGTGCTCATGTTCAAGCCACCGTTAATGGCTGCTTTCATACCGCTTGTGCTGCTGGCCTCCATCGGTCTGCGAGGAGAACTTAACCAAATATCGACACCGTGCACCATTGTTCTTGCAACATTAATATCATAGTCTTCCAGAAATACAATACGCCGTCTAAGATCGTACTGGTTAGCAAAGTTTATAATCTGACGTATAATGTCCTTTCCCTCACTATCCTTGGGGTGAGCCTTACCGGCAAACAGAATCTGCACAGGTTGAGCCGGGTCTCTAAGCAGCTTTACAAGCCGCTGTGGGTCCTTCAGCAGCAGACTGGCCCTTTTATAGCTTGCAAATCGTCTGGCAAAACCAATTGTCAACGCCTCAGGGTCGAGAATCTCCTCAGCCTGATTCAGTTCTGTATGATAAGTTCCTCTCCGTCTCATCTGGGCTTTAAGCCGATTGCGTGCAAAAACAACTAAACGCTCTTTGCACCTTTGATGTGCCCGCCAGAGCCGCTCATCAGGAATTTGAACAACGTTATTCCAAACGGATTTGCCAATGGTTTCATCAGGCCAATTTGGCCCGAGATACGTTTCGTATAAATCGTTCATCTCATCTGATATCCAGGTTTTGATGTGTACCCCATTTGTAATGTGCTTTATAGGTACTTCATTAACAGGCAGGCCAGGCCAAAGACTCGAAAACAACTCACGTGATATTTGTCCATGCAGCTTACTTACTCCGTTCGTATAGCTGCTGAGGTTTAATCCCAAAACGGCCATCTTAAATGGCTCGCGTTCATCGTCAGGTAGAATCCTTCCTAACGCTAAAAATCTCTCTCGATTTATCCCAAGATGTGGGAAGTAACCGCCAAAATATTTGTCCATAAGCTCTACAGAAAATTCATCAAGACCTGCTTTTACACAAGTATGCATTGTGAAAACATTGGCCGACCTCGTAGCCTCGGCGGCCTCGTCAAAAGTCATATTCTTCTCGCTTCGCAATTCTCGAACACGTTCCAGCGTGACAAAAGCAGCGTGTCCCTCGTTCATGTGGCAGACAGTAGGCGTAATATTCATGGCATTCAGGGCTTTAAATCCACCGATACCCAACATAATCTCCTGACGAATTCTCAGCTCCCGGTCACCACCGTAAAGACTGGCGGTAATCATACGGTCTACGGAGGAATTATCAGGTACGTTTGTATCCAGCAGATATAATTTAACCCTGCCAACGGAAGCGCACCAAACATACGCAGAGACGGACCTTCCGGGATATTCAACGCTAATCTTCAACGGCTGGCCGCTCTTTTGGCGAACCAATTCGAGCGGCATATTATAAAAATCATTCTCGACATACACCTCCTGCTGCCAACCCTCAAGGTTCAAATACTGGCGGAAATAACCCTTTTGATAGAGAAGACCAACTCCGACTAATGGAACACCGAGGTCGGAAGCACTCTTTAAGTGGTCACCGGCCAGAATTCCCAGTCCGCCGGCATAAATAGGCAGACATTCATGAAGCCCAAACTCGGCACTAAAATATGCAATGAGCGGCTTAGTATGTTTTGCACACACCTTTTCGAACCACGTCGGCCCATCAAGGTATGATTTCAGCTTTTGTGCAGCTCGTTGTAACTGGCACAAATAACCCTGACTTTCGGCCACCGCCTCCAGACATTCCTGCGAGACATTTCCAAGAAACTTGACCGGATTATGACCGCAAGCGGCCCATAAATTACTGTCAATACGTTTGAACAGGTCTACATACTCCAGATTCCAGGACCAAAACATGTTCCTGGCAATAGTCTCAAGGTCTTTCAGTGAATCCGGCAATGTTGGTAAAACCATGAAGTTGCGTACCTTAGGCATTTTTATTCTCCAAAAGATAGGGCTCATGGCAGCAAATAATAAGAAATATCATTAGCTACAGAGAAAAATCGTTCATCAACCCTTGCTTAATCGTCAAATCTATTCTTTGGCTTAAATCCAAAAAACAAAGCAAATGTTAAGTGTGTCACCTGGCGGCACATTGTGGGACATGGGGGATTTTGATGGTCCTATATTCTTCGGTACAATAGGGCGAATATTTCATACTTGCCGTGACGGGCAAATAACAAGGGCTGTAAGCATAACGCCTACAGCCCCTTGTATCAAGACTTAGCCTCTATCCGGAACTAAACTTTGTAACCTGCAACAGACTATTTTATCCAGTTTTCTGCAAACATGGCAAAATCCGCGAGATTCACAATACCGTCACCGTTAAGATCTTCGGGAATCCTGCCCGGGCCGGCCCAAAGCCATCGAGAAGCAATTCTTGCTAAAACCTTAAAGTCATGTGGTATGCTGACAGTTGCGCTGCGAAGGGTAGTATTTCCGCATTCGTCAATGGCCTGATAGGTTATAGTGTATACGCGATCATCGCTGGTCCCGCTGCGTTCAGACCTCAAGTAGATAGAGCCATCCTCGCCTATTTGAATATCATTGCTGGTGTGCCCGTCACCGATGGTGTCATCACCTTCGTTCGCCACGATGCCGACTAAAGACACATCCGGTGTTGCATCACATTCGTCGCTCACCGTCCAGCTCGGCGTAATCTCGTACATCTTATGGTCAGGAGGCCACAGCATTGTGGGTGTTACGGAAAGCTCGAATTGGGGCGGGGTCGTATCGACAATTGTGATGATCTGCACGCAGGTTGAGCTGTTGCCGGATTCGTCGGTTGCCGTCCATGTACGCGCCAGTGTCCCCGAATTGCCGCAGCTCGGCTGCAACTGGTCACTGTGTGTAATCGTTACAGCTCCACAGGTATCTGTGGCTGTTGCTTTGCCTGTTGCACTCGGTGTCGTGTCAGCGGGGCATTCAAGTGTGACATCCGGAGGGCAGGTGATATCCGGCGGGGTAGTATCCTGAACAATGATTGTTACTTCGTTGGTGTCAGAAGCACCGGCCTTATCGATTACCTCGATAAGAATAATATGCTCACCGATTGAAAGGTTACAATCTATAATCCGGCCGCTTCCAAGCAAGACATCGAAGTTCGGGTCACAGGGGTCGAGTTCGTACCAGTTAAAATCGTTTATATCGTCACTTGTGCCGGGTGTAGAATCGGCGTCACTTGAGCCGGAACAGTCAAGCGTGACAGTTGCTCCCCAAGGGGCTTGTGCCTCAATGGTCCGGTCCTGGCCGGCATCGGCGACGGGGATGTGATTAAACTCATACACCCCCATATCGATTCGGCCAGCGATTACGCGAGGCTTTCCGTCCAAATCTGTCTCGCCTGGTAGCGCTATGTAACCGGGATCACCGGCGTTTATGCATGGCGAACCCGGCAGCAAATGATAGTCGCCGATGGCCGAGTCCACAAATAGCGGATTTGCATTGATGTTACCTGTGCCGGGCCAGCCGCCTTGAACATCACTGTATGTAATCCTGATCACCGAGTTGTCTTCATTCCATATTTCGTCCCCGCCATCCCACAGAATGCAGTTAGTAAGTTCAAGGTTACTCGGCTCTGACTGCTGGTAAGAACCACAAGCCAGAGTGCTTCCATAAGTTGCTGAATTTGCAGCAAATGTGCAGTTGGTCAGCGTTGGGCTGCTCCAGTTGACGTTGCGCATCGCCCCCCCGCTGCCGTTTAAGTCTGTCACTGCGTTTCTGCTGAACGTACAATTGGTCAGCGTCGGGCTGCTCCAGTCTTTATTGCGCATCCCACCGCCGTACCATCTTGCGGTGTTGCCGATGAAAGTGCAGTTGGTCAGCGTTGGGTCACCTCCTATGAAGTTGTGCATCCCGCCGGCCATAACTGCCCGGTTACCGCTGAACGTGCAGTTAGTCAGCGTCGGGGTGCTTGTGACATTACTCATCCCGCCGCCGTGATTGTCTGACAAGTTTTCCCTAAACACGCAGTTGTTCAGTGTCGGGCTGCTCCAGCGGTTTAGCATCCCACCGCCGAAGACTTGTGCCGCATTACCAGTGAAGGTGCAGTTTGTCACTGTCGGGCCGCCTTCCCAGTTGTACATCCCGCCGCCATTCCTATTTTCCAAGGAGCCGTTAGCATTTCCTCCCGTAATGGTAAAACCATCCAATACGGCCGTGGCATTTGTCCCGCTACCGGTAACCACATGGTAACTGTTATCGGCGTTGTTGGTGAAATTCGGGCCATCATTGTCAAGCAGGTCACCACTCAGAATTGTTTCGTACAGTTCAAAATCCCGTACATTCGGGGCCAGCTCGCCGTAGCCAGCGTATCCGCCCTTAATAGCGACGCCATTTATAAGCTGGAACGTAGCTTCACGGTCGATGACCACTGGTGCAGCCAGCTCGTTACTATTCCCCAATGGAGGAGGAGGTGGTGGAGATAGCGTCGTGAAACTCCAGATAGCACCGGTGGTTGTTCCTGACGGACCGACCTCATCAATACGCCAATAGTACTTAGTACCCATAGCCATTGTCCCTGGGTCGAAGGTCGTGGCAATCTGGTTACCCTGGAAGATACCCGGACTGGTCGTTCCGAAGTAGAGATCGTGCGAGGTCGCATAAATCCCAGGCGTCCAACTCAAATCAGCATCCAAATAGCTGACGCCAGCGCCATCAGGTGGATTCGGATTGCTTGCCTGACGACTATTTAACAGAGGGCCCTCGGGAGAGTAAAGGCCCTGGGCAACGCGGATTTCGTCGCCGGTTAGAGCAACGGCCAGAGCATCCTGAAGGTCGTTGAAGGCATCAGCCCAACTGCTGCCGTCACCACCGGTAGGAGCATCCGAATCGACGTAGTAGATTGCCGGCAATTTGGGGAGAGCCACGGCACCGGGAACGGGTTCAACCAGAAGGGTCAAATTTGTTCCCAAGGGATTCCAATCAGATGGGGCAAACAGCCAAACTAAAATACCGAGTAGAGAAGTTCGATCTGTTTTAACCGATATAGACGAAATCGCAGTCGAATCATATGGTGTACCGGAGACGAGGTCAATCCATGCTGGGCGATATGCACTCGTGCTGCCATCGGATGGCCCAATAACCGCTCCAACTGATATCAGGCCTCCAACATCAGGGGTGCTGACACCATCAATAGAAACGATATTAAATTTCAGTTCAAATGCATCGTACATGCTCACGTCGAGCCCCGCCAGCAAGCCTTTACCGCCGTATTCGTAAGAAAGGTATCGAAATACTGAGTCGGGTTGTTCATTACCCGGAAAATAGATGTAGAACAGTACACCGGGTCCCGGTATATCGGTTCGGTTTATGATGGTAGCGGCATTACCGGGGGACCAGTCCAGCGACATCAGGCCGGCATCTGTTAGGGTGAAATTCTGTCCGGTTGCCGGAGCAGGGGCTAAGCCCGCCGCAAAGATTATAAAGATGATTTTTAGCTTTTTCATATTCGACTCCCTCTCAAAAAATGGCTGTCTTTTATTGCGCACGAACTGCGCAAAAATATGCTCTAACGTTCTTAAAAATTCCGCACGAAGACAATTGCATGTCCGCTCCTCCTTTGAGTTATAATCTCATGGCTATTC
This sequence comes from Phycisphaerae bacterium, assembly GCA_030613765.1. The sequence goes on along the minus strand of JAUWLI010000038.1, from coordinate 3,042 downwards.
AGGAGAAGTGCTAAAAGAGACGTATTTTAGCTATCCCCTCACGGATAGCCGAAAAACATATAAAAACAGTATAACGGATTTCCGCCAAATTTCAAGAGAAATATTGCTGGATAATTTTACTGTCAATTTGCTTGGCCAAAAACCGCCAGAATCCGGCGAAATAACCGGGATAGTAGTGGACTGGACTAACAGGGTCGGAAAAGAAAAAAGGCCTGTATAAACAGGCCTTTTATAAATTGTCAGGCCTTCCTCCACTGTTGTGGTAAGAAAGCGTTTGAAGAAAAACCCATTATTTCCAGGTGGGCAACCGTTGCTTGTGTCCGAAAGTCCTATCGAGTAGGCATTTCCGATCCATCAAGACCTGGCTTCCCTGAGTTGGGTGTATCGGTTTTTTCAAATTATGCTTTCTAAACCAACACATGCAGAGAATAACCTGCAACACTCTTATATATACCATATTCAACGATAAAAGTCAATAAAATAACGTCAAATACAGACACTTAATCGAACTCTTCAGGCTATCCTTATTTATCGCCTTTACTGTCATTTTAACGGCCATTTTTCCGGGCAGTAGCATAGCCACTGGTCAACAAAGACACCCAAATCAAGCTCGTTGACCTTATTATTCAAGTCCTCGTAGAGGTCAGCCGGCGAACCGGTTCCTTGTTCCAGCCAGTATTGGGCGAATCTTGCGAAGTGCTCGAAATCGACAAAGCATAATGGACCGCCGGTCCAGAATCCGCCGAGCAATTCGTAATCTCCGCTACTGCTCCAAGCCGCATCCGGCTGAGCAATCGTTCCGGTAACAGAAAAATCCCCGCCGCTGCTTCGCCCGCCGCCGCCGTCAATAGTGTACCAGCTTAACTCATATTGTCCGCTGGCAGCGGTGGCGGGCAATATCACTAACAGGAGTATCAGAATTGAACGAATCGTGCGGATTGTCACTTGTTTTCCTTTATTATTATCTCCTCCTGATTAGTTGAATCTAATGCCACCATAACGATTCATCTTGATGGTACCATCATAGATACGGGCCCCTTTTGTTTTGTCACCGTTGCTGAAAAGTATGGTGTTTAAAGTGCTCGATCCTTCGAACCTAATGGAGCCACCTGTGGTGCTTGTACAGGTTACGAAAATATCAGGTAGAAACTGCAGATTTTGGCCCGGTTCAAAGGTGGCACTGTTGCCCGCAGCATCCACATTAAAATAGCGGTAATCGAACGATGCGTTTCGCGGATATGGGCCGGATATCGCGCTGTGTAAGGACTGGTCTGGATAGATACTTGCAATTATGTATTCAGTGTCTTCGTCTCCGAAGAGCAAGCCGTCCAAGGTATACCAAGTAGTGTGGCCGTCATCCCAACCGTAATTCATGTGGTATTGTCTGGTTGGGCCGACGCCAAATTCCTGCCATCCATCGCCGACAATGGAATGTGTTGTAACTTTGTACTGTATCGGCCTGTTTGCATTAAATTCAGCTTTAATCATATTAAACCAGTCGATAGCAGTGTAGTCGCTGCGATTTCGTCTCGCACAGTTGGTATGATAGCGGTAATGATCTTCGAATACGCCCTCCATATTGTAGGTAAAGGCACCTGACTCACAGTCGATTTGGCAGTAGTTCATTCCGACTGCAATCCCGACCTCGCTGGACAGCTCCGCCACAGCGTCAATCTGGGCAGCCGTAGAGGCTCCTGTGGCCGTGTCTGGCATATTCGGCCAATCGTACGTGTCATTGTATGGGCTGCCGACGCCATAAGGCGGCCAGTTCCAATAACGGGCAATCTGGGCGCCTGCCGTAGCCACACAACCCACCGTGCAGCGTGTGTCGGTACAAGTACCACTGGAAAGCGGACATTGTCGGTTATAAGGGTCTAACTGGTGCCAGGATGAGCTAAGCAAGATATGACCTTCCTGATAGTTCATCGGTTCAATGTCAGATTCGAGCTTCTGCTGGAAAGAGGCCGCATCTACTTGCAGCTCACTCCAGGCATTACTGTAGTTGACTTCGAGGATTTTGGCCATCACTTCGTCAGGTGGAGCCTTTAGCTTTCTGGCCCATTCGTCAACCCGGCCAAGTATTCTCTCCATACGGTCTTTTAAGAAGTCTGTCATACCTTCCTGGGAATCCGGGTCCAGGTTGCTGGTTGCTGAGTATGCCTTGACCGGTGACAACTGCTTGTGAAGGGAGAGCACGATGTAGCCTTTCGGGAAAACACGGCAGAAATAACCGAGTGTTCGCCGGCCGCGTTTGAATTCCCGTATATCCTCCACATAGGCAGTATTGGCATCACCCCAGGCCCCTTTTTTCTCTATGATCAGGCTAATCCAGTTGTTTGCAACGGTCAGGGCATCATTGACAGTGGCTTTCTTTGCCCGGAGGGGTATTGTCAAGCCTATAACCGGCAGCATGGCAACCAGGATTATATTTCTTAATTTTTCCATGTTCGTTAGTTTCTTATGTTACTGCAGGGTCACAAGCACTAATATTTGTCCTTTTTGACCCTTCTCCAGAGACTCCATTGCCTTTCCCAGGATAGCACCTTGCGCATGTGTATAATCCACAGCCTTCATAGCATGGCCGGGCATCGAAGACGTAGTCAGCAAATCGCCCGGCTTAACAGCTTCTACGGTTGCATCCACCTTGCAATAGACTCTGCCCGCCAGAGCGACATCGTAGTCAAACTGCCCTGCTCCGAGACGCACGCCGGAGCCCAGGCCTTTTGCTCCCGCTACAATACCTGCTACCTTCGTATCATAGGAGGTATTGGAAAGAGCGAGCTTGCCGGGATTATCAGCGTCGATGATAAGAACCGAGCCGGGCTCGATTTTATTCCGGGCGGAAACATCAAAACCTTCAGCATAATCAAGACCGGCACCAAGTTCCATTACCTTGTCGACGCCATCATAGATATTTAGATTCCCATTGATTTTTACATTGCCCACGACAGTCAACTGTTCATCCGGAAGGGTCGTACCGATGCCGACCTTGCCGTCATTTTTAACAATTAACTTCGTGCTGCCCGATACACGGACTTGAAA
>JAUWLI010000011.1 GCA_030613765.1 Phycisphaerae bacterium | reverse complement strand
CCTTGCAATAATTGTTTTTCTTTTCAGCTCAGCACGTTCGCTCAAAATCTTCCCACGCTGGCCATAATAAACATCATCAGGTGTCACTTTGCCAATCGTCTCATGTTAACGAAGGTGTTACTTATGTATTCAAGCTTTTATCACGAGTCATGGTAAGATTTGATCATAGGACACCTATGAAGAGCACAAAGTCAAATACTAAAATCCCTGTTGCCACAAGTTTTTTTGAGGCATCCCCTTACGACATGCCAGTCAATGTGGGGAAAGAAAAATGGGACCGCAAGTGTGTGCTCAAAAGCAACGTACATTGAATCCGAAATTGACAGGAAATTGTCAAGAAATCTTTGTTTTTTTGGCAAATATTTGAGGTTTGGCACTTGCATCAATCCTCATATTTGACATCTGTAGTGACATTTTGGAGACAAGGTTCTGGCGAAGAATTTTAACAATTTGCGACTCAGGAAAAAGGTGTCTTGTGGTATAGTTTCTTACTTAAATGTTTCAGTCAAGACGCACGGATATTTGAGTGTTTTCCCCTTGATTTGTCTTGCTTCGGGAGTATAATCATTACAAATGGTCGTAAAATCAAAATTCCTATCAGTATCAGCAGAAGCCTCGCGACGGTCGCGGGGAGAGAGGCTATCCAGGAAATGTCCCCTCTAATGCATGCGATATTGATTAAGCAAGTGAGATTCAGAATCGACATGGCTCAAAGCAATTATGCACACTGAGCCCAAGGGAAGGATAAACACGTGGCAAACCAGAAGAGCAAACCAACGAAGGACCGCCGCACGTTTCATGGTCGAAGAACATTTCTGAAAGCAACCGCAGCATCGGTGGTACTGCCCTACTTGATCCCGGCGTCCGCGATGGGGAAAGACGGCAACACTGCACCAAGTAACCGTATCGTGATGGCCGGCATTGGCATCGGCAACATGGGCCGAGGCGACCTGGGTTCATTCCTAGGTCGGGACGATGTCCAGTATGTTGCCGTGTGCGACGTAAGAAAGGATGCTCGCGACGGCGCCATGAACCGTGTGAACGAGAAGTACAGCAACAAGGACTGCAAAGTTTATAACGACTTCTGCGAAATCATGGTGCGCGATGATATCGACGCTGTGCATTGCGCAACACCGGATCATTGGCACGCGATCATAGTGATCGAGGCATGCCGCAACAGAAAGGACATCTACTGCCAGAAGCCCGAGACCAAGACGCTCCGTGAAGGCAAGCTGATGATCAACGCTGCCCGGCGTTATAGTCGGATTGTATCCGGCGGCAGTCAGCGAGTACTCGGAGACTACAGGAAGACGGTCGATCCCTGCTGGAACGGAGACAAAGGCATCATCAAGTCGATCAACGTTAACGTTGGCCCGCTTCCGATGGACTGCAACAAGAAAGGCGAGCCCATCCCCGGAGGATTCGACTGGGACAGGTGGCTTGGCCCCGCCCCCTGGGCGCCGTACCATCCCCACCGGTGCAGCGGCAGTTACAACATCAACGGAGAAAGCTGGCGGTCTTTCAGGGATTACTCCGGCGGCGGCATGACCGACTGGGGCGCACATCATTTCGGTGGCGCTACCTTCGCCATTGATGTCAGGGAACTGGAGCCTGAAGAAGTCATCTTCCACAACGAAAACGGTAGAAAGTTCGCAACCTGCCGCTATCCAAACGGCAGGCTTATTCACCATAATTACCCGGATCGAGGCAACCTGGAAGTAGAAGGTACGAATGAGAAAGGCCCCTCAAAGCCGGTTCCCCGTTATGCCGGAAGCGGTGGCATCTATGGCGACTTTATCGATTGCGTCAAGACACGCAGGAGGCCGTTCCGCGACATCGAATACGCGGTCCACACAACAACAGTATGCCACCTGTTCCTCATTGCGTACGAACTGGAACGGTCACTGAAATGGGACACGGTGAAACAACAATTCATTGACGACGAAGCCAACCGTCTTGTCGATGTTGCAAGAAGAGAGCCCTGGGTGATTTGAGCAAGCGATGATTACAGCAAGGAGACTTGATTATGACCAATAAAGAGACTACTAAAATGACACTGGCGGCAGGTGCAGCTACCGTAGCCGTTGCACAAACGGATTCGGCCGCATTAGACAAAGCACTGGAAACGCTTAAGACCTATGACTGGGGCGCAGACCGCGAGGCCCTGAAGCCCATCGACCAGGCTATCGTCGCTACGCATGACGATGCCGCAGCACGTAAGGCGCTGGAGAAGAGTTTGGTGGATGTACTTGCCGGCGGCATCTCACGATCTGCACAGGACTATGTCTGCCGCAAACTGAGAATCGTGGGCACAACCCAGTCCGTCGAGGCCCTCGCCGCTCTTTTAGCCGCCGAGGATACCTCGCACATCGCACGCTACGCCCTGGAACGCATTCCGGACGAAAAGGCGGCCAAGGCGATGCGGGATGCGTTGCCGAAGGTCAGCAAGAAGCTCAAGCCGGGTATTATCGGTTCGCTGGGCGTACGTCGCGACAAGAAGAGCTTCATGGTCTTCTCGAAGCTTCTCGGTGACTCCGACATCCAGGTCGCCAAAGCCGCGGCCCAATCGCTGGGTCTGATCGGCACGTCGGCTGCGGCCAAGGAACTGAGCAAGTTTGCTAAGAAAGCATCTGCCAACATGAAGCTGCCGGTAGCCGACGCCTGCCTAGTCTGTGCCGAGCAGTTGCTGGCCGATGGTGAGAAGTCCGAGGCAGTAGCTTTGTACAAAGAGTTCAAGGGCGATGACAAGCCCGCGCACGTCAAGGCTGCCGCCATGAAAGGTATTCTGACCGCTGCAACTAAGAAGTAAAGCCGCACAATAAGCAAACAGATGATTCAAAGAAGAAACCCGCACCGCCATTATGTCGGTGCGGGCCTTTCGACAAAAGTTGTCCCAACGTTTGTGTGAGATTTCTTTTGTTGGAGTAGTCCGTTGGCTTTACGGCTTGGACAGCCCCTCTTTCATCTGCATGATTTCGCGCAGTTCATTGAATCCTACATTTGTTAAGAAATTTCAATAAATATTTATTATCCCGCCAAAAAAGAACATTTTTTGGACTCGATTGATGTAAAATCAGCATCTGTGGTGACAAAATGGTGACACGAATTTTCGAAGAATCCTGACCTTTTGCTACTAATGATAAGGGTATGCGGATTTGGGGTGAGTATAAGGTAAGTCCATATTAATAAAGACATTTTGAGGTTGTTTCAAGCAAGTATTGTAGAAGCTTAATCAATTCGTTCACATATGATATTTGTGACATCTAATCCCAGACCATGAGATTTTTCGTTCTTCCCGACAAGTTTAAATAAAAGATTATTTCGTCCTTCCTCCAGATCAAGTGTTCCAACATATTCGCCTAATCCGCGTTGTCTTTTATCAGAATATAGGTCCAATACAGGACCTGCAGATGCTTCGTCCATAAACAACTGCACCTTCCCCTGTGACGGTCCTTTGATCACATCAAGGCTTACTTTATATTTGCCGGAAGCTGGAAGTCCACAGGTAAAACAAACAAAATGATGTCCAAACCAGTCATTGCCCTTGGCCCGCAATGAAAGAAAGCGAACGTCCTTGCCATCAAATTTCTCTCCGTTCTTTGTTAGTGTTGTATCTCTATACGAGAAGGCGTAAATCGGAACATTCCACCAGGTAGCAAAGACAACACGATTTAAGTCAATCACTTTCCTTTTAATCACAGGTGGTAGTTTAAATTCACAGGTTGGTCTTTTCTTTGAATATAAAAATGTAACACCACAATAGTCGTTTAATAGATCATTTCCCGTAGGTGCATGTTCAATTGTTTGTAGTATACTCTTGCTATAGGAATAAGCATCGCCTAAAAGTAACCGATATCCTCCTGTCCTGCCAAGGTGCTTCTTATAACCGAGGCATCCGCTTAGTGGAAATGATCTCCTCGTCTCCCATCGACCCGGCACATCATACCACCCGCCATTGTAAAAATCCTCCGATCCAGTGCCATGGATCACAAGTTCCCCATCGATTTTTGTTTGATCATCACCCTCAAAAAAATAAGTATTACCCGACTCAAATCCCTGTGATTGTTGTATGAATCCGACCAGATGCCCGCGTCCTTTTGTCTCAATAAATTTAAAGGGTGTGCCTTTAGTTGTCGGATTCTCACGGCGCCATATCGCGTAGAACTTGCCTTCATTCTGCTTCCGAGCAACTGGCACAAACAGAAACTCTGCTTCAACTGCCACCTCTGTATCCGTATCCTGTTCGGACAATAGCTCTATCCGAGCACTTTTATCGAATGGCATCGGAAAATAGCAGTAGTTTACCCTTCCAGCCGTGCCGACCAGTAGAGACTTCATCGCAGGCTCACCCCACGCATAGCCAAAGAAATCTCCTGCAGGACTTAAAATTGCAGGCTCTTTATCTTCATCCCAGTAGGCCCTAAGAATAACTCCACGTTCCTTACCAGCTAATGCCGCTGGCGGCCTAATATGAATCCCTACAATTCTTCCTGGTTGTTCGACTTCGAAAAGTTTTACAACTTCTCCTGCCTTCAAACGTACTTTTGAAGTGAATCTCTTAATCTGTCCTCCGCTTGGGACAACATATGAACTAATATCTTTCCCAAAAGAATCGAACAACTTCCTCGCTTTATCGAGATGGAGCTTGTATTCATCCGCAGACTGTTTTGGGAAACTCGTTATTGATGTTCCTTTGGTATATGCTGCATAATTAATCTGATAGAATTGTATGCGCTCAGCCTTGATAAAAACTTTACAAGATTTCTTATAAGTCAGCGGTACGTAGGAATAAAAACCGCCCGCCCCATATCCAACCAAAGGTCGTACAAACTTTGGATGTTTACCCATAAAAAGTTCACGAAATTTCACCTGTATACTCGGCTTACTCTCACCATCAAAGTAGAATTCGAGCATGTCATCAGTTGGTGTCGGGGTCCAGATTCTATATATTATCCCCGGCCCTTTTAAATCAGCCAGAACCAAACCATCTTCTTCCTTTCTCACATAGGAATATTGCCCGCCGAAACCATCGTCATTCCCACCCGTCCGGTCATAGCTTGACAAAGATGCAACCTTAATCGAATCTTTGAACACCGGGAGAAAATCTAATCGGTACAACTCTTGAATTCCGGGCTTCCAATCGCTGCGGGCCGGAAGTTTAACAGAGAACAAGGATAAGAAAAATAGCACTACAGCAAAAAAGCGAATACGACAGAATAATACGTGACTATTCATAAATTGCTCCTTCCATACAAACCAGAATATCTCATGATACAAAAATACAGTATCAGTCATATTGTCTATTATAATACTTCGTAATTATTTATACAGAACGAACATGCACTACGATCAGGAAATTCTATGTATAGTATTCTGACCTGGTCCGCTTTGTTACCTCCCGACGGTCAGGCTTATAACTCAAACCCACACCACAACATTCAGACACTTCCAGGCTAAAAAAACTGAGAAAAGGTGAATACAAAATATGCCTAAATTAGATAGCTATACACATTCTGATTAATTTCCGTGCGATAACCTGATGACGGGCGAGTCGATGCTGCGGGCGGTCAAGCCCGAGGCTAAGGTCGAAATCGACGGGATGAAATTCGACGTTGGCGGGCTTGTCGGTCAGCCGGACCACGCTTATCTGCTGGATGAGTGGCTTGAGAGGTAGCAGGGTATGTAAGTTGGTGTGACAGCTATGAGTCCCAAGACAACAGCGGGTGGATTCTCCTGCTGGCCCCTTGGCACCAGTGCACTCAGATTATACACAAAAAGAGTCAAACTTAATTGGAGTTATTGTATGCCCGTGGAGACAGTCACAAAGGTGCAACGGAAAGTATCTTTCAATTCTCGGACAAACCTGGAGCATCCCGAAATCCCCACACTTCGTAAGCTTTCTCTTGTTGCTAATACATGTGTAACTCCTCTGAAGGAGTGGTGCAATTGTATTTCCCGATCACCCAAATCGGAGAGCCATTTGGTGTATTCTCAATTCTCCACAGATCGACACTCTTTGACGAGATCAACCTCCTGCCACTGTCCAGATCTATCAATTCGGATCGTTTTGATTTCATGTGGTTCGAAGAATAGAGCAATACTCAGTTCAGGGACTTCTATCCAGATGACTGCTTTAGACGCTGTACCGTTACTTTCCTGCATACGCACAATCAGTGCGTTGTCGTCCCAGGACCGCTTGCAGGTGAGAATGCGAACATTCTCGGAATCAACACGCAGCAGTTCCCGAGAACGGGTCTCTTTCTGCTGTGATTGAGTATGAGTTTTTGCAGTTGATCCTATTGGCAGGTGTGCATAGGCAACAGGTCCGGCGCTGAGCCAATCCGCCAGACCGGATAAGGACCGGCGCACGGTTTGTGTATCCCCTACCGTTACCAGGAAGCGAACGTCGTGTATTCCCTGGTCCATATACTTGCATACAGGATATTCATCCAAGTTCAGGCCTTTGGCGTGACAGTAAGCAGGACTGCGTAACACCGACAGGCGGACCTCGCCGTTTTGGCAATCCAGCCCATGCTGGCCGCTGTTGATGACTGCCAATGCTGTATCGGACCCATTGATGTTTCCGCTAACCATAAACCAGCGCCCATGGACGTGTTCTTCTCCGTCGGCTGGCCTTTCCATAACTCCTCCCGGAACTTCACACCTCAGACAGTCCCCTTGGAATACTGTTGGTATCGAGAGTTTCAAGCGTTTTGCCTCTTCATTCCAATGTACTCTCAGACGATACTCCAATATGGGCCATTGAGCATAGGCGATGGTGTTGAATACAATCTTACTGTTGCCAAAGATGTGTACCGATTGATGGATCGCACGTATGGGCCCATTCTCAATTGTCTTGATGCTTTTACAATCGGGCGCAAATTCTCCCACCACTTCACGGTACTTCCAAACATCGGTTCCCCATGAATCACCATCGTCTTTGACGACCAAAGGTCTGCACATAGGACCGGATAAGCATTCCCGTTCATCGTCGGCGCTTAACTTGAACACCAAGCCGCTGTTTCTGTCAATTTCGTAACGCAAAGTCGGTTCTGCGTCCCGGCCTTTTCGTGATCCAGCCACAACGCCCACATAGTAATTCTTGGCCCCTATAGCAGGTAGATCTGCCATAAAACAGATTTTCCTGCGCCAGCCATTGTAGGGCAGCAATGCTTCCGGTTGCTCTTCCTGGCAAGAGACCTCAGTTCCGTCGGACTCGAATAGCCGCAGATGCCAAAGCCCTGTCCACTTGGGCCGATGCGAAATCATACACTCAATCTCTACGGGAACTCGGGTACATGCCGGATTGGTGTTCAATACGGTTACCGGAATTTCAAAATCTCTGCGTGGACCACGGTTGTAAGCTACGGCTGCTCCCAGACGCAGACGTCTTACCGATTCAGCCACACGCCCGTATAAATCGAGGGCGTCTCGTTCAGCCGGTTCCACACAGGTTCCCGGGAGAATGTCATGGAAATCGTTGAACAGATGTGCACGCCAGGCATCATCCAATTCGTCCTGCGGGTATTCTTGGCCGAGTGTCCACCACGTGGCGGCACGAAGTGTTTCTGTCTGGACCAACCGCGATAGACTCTTTCGGGCCTGTCTTTTTATGCGTGAGAGTGATGTGTAGCATCCGGTAAAGACACGTTGCAGATCTCCTTCAATTATTGGAGCCATCTCAGCGACATCCTTGACCGCTTCATAGAATCGATCCGGCGTGCTGTGTACAATATCAATTCGGTCTTCAGTCCTTATGAACGACTCAATCCTTGCCAGGTCTTTCCGCGTGGCGCCTCCACCGTGGTCACCGATACCCCAAAAAACAGGGATATCACGATTGATTTTGAGTGCCAAATCTACCCCCTCGGCAAGTCGCTGCTCAATGTTGTCGTACTCAGTATGATATAAGCCAACAGCAATTCGCAGGCCTATTACCTCGGAACCGTCAGCACCACGCCAGCGAAATAGGTCGCAAGGCAGTATCAGATCGGGATGCTGCGGCCGCATATGGATGTACATTTTGTAGCCTGCCTGGGAGAGAACTTGCGGCAACCCTGCGCTGTGCCCAAATGAATCAAAATTATATGCTACCTTTGGCTGCACTCCGAACTGTTCGAAAAAAAAACGCCTCCCCTCTATAACATGTCGTATTATTGATTCCACGTCCGGAATGTTGACATCGGGCTGAAGATACCACCCTCCGCTGATAAACCAGCGTCCTTCTCTGACCAGGGCCTGAATCTTCCTGAACAAAGCCGAATCGTACTCCATTATCCAGCGATAGAGAACCGCCTCATTATGGTTGAATATCAATTGGTCATTTTCACCAAGAAGCTGGACTGCATTTCGAAACGTGGAAAGGGCCTCAGCACAACCCTCTTCCCATCGCCATTGCCAGACAGGGTCGAGGTGGGCGTTACAGATTAGATGTAGGCACGGTCTCTTCATATTTCATCCCGGGCCGGGAGATTCCTGTACCAGGTAAAGTACAGAACAATTCCTAAAACAAATGCCGTAGTCAGCCAAATGATCGCCTGATTCCATTTTCGCAGAAAACAATTGAAGACAATGAGTGCAAGAGAAAGCTGAAATACCATGGTTATCAAACCGTTCAACGCGTCTATGGCGGGCATAGGGTCTCTTTCAGGGACCTGGCCTCGGCGAACTGCCTCCAGCCGCACTGGTCTCCAGAATCCGAACGGTCGAATTCGGCTGTAGAACTGCACCAAAACGTCCATATCTGTCGGCTTGGTGACAAAGCCGATTATCACCGTGGTAGCCAGGCATGCCGGAGTGTCAACAGTCAAGGACATCGCGGCGGACCAATGGCCCAGAAACAACTTCTGCAGACCGATCAGTGCCGCTGAAGCGACCATACTCCAGACAAAAGCCTTCGCACTGAATCTCCACCAGTGCCAGCGCATAGTGGCCGGAACCAGGATCATGGTGACCACGACGAAGATCATCGTTTCCCACGCCGAAATGACATCTTCAAAACAAAGACTGAACACATATCCGAGTGCCAGGATAACTATGGAAGCATATTGTCCCAAGCGAACCAGTTGCTTCTCCGTGCGATTCTTTATGAAATAGCGTTTTAGGAAGTCATTTGTGACAACCGAACCGGTTACGTTGATCATAGCGTCGAGCGTTGACATCAGCGCCGCCAACAGCACCGCCACAAACAAGCCTCGAATCCCTATTGGCAGGTTGGCCAAAACCATCGGCATAATTCTCTCGGCGTCGAATCCCGCCCTGGAGCCAAGATAGTACATTCCCAGCACGAGAAACGCACAGCCAAGTATCCAGCGTATGGTGTAACCCAATGTCCACATACCTCCGGCCAGGGCTGCGTCCCGAGAACTTCTGGCAGTGAGAAAAAACTGAAAATCCCAAACATTTGGACCGGCAAGGACTCGAAAAATACTCCAGGTAAAACCGGCCAATAGGACAGGGCCGAAATAGTAAAAGTGGCGATAGCTTTCAGGCGTCGTATGCAGATATTCCGGCCATAATCTCCATGACAGTGCCAGCGAGCCCCAGTTGGGATCCTGTTGAGCCAGCGGAAGTGCCGTTTGAGAATTCTGAAATACCATAACCGTCAGTATTATCGCGCCCACGGCAAGTAGAATCGTCTGCAGTATGTCCGTGAGGATTACTCCGAAGAAACCTGCCATCGTCACGTAAACACCCACAACCGAAAAGACGATCAACGTCGCCTGCCAACGCTGCAGGCTCAAAAACTCCTCGGAAAACTTCCCAATTCCCACAGCAATATACATCAGGTTAAACGTCATCAGGACAAGGAGAAAGACGGCTGCTGCAATCCTCGCCATTTCGGCGTCGCGATTGTCCCCGAAGCGAGTGGCGTTCCATTCGGCAAAAGTCATAACACCGGAACGACGTATCCATTTCGCCTGGAAAGCCATATAGAAACAAATGATGAACCATCCCCAGAAGATGTGGGTCATCCAGACGGCTTTCAATCCAAGGTAGAAAAGCGCCCCGACCATCGCCATCGTTCCGCCAATGTCAATATAACTGGAACAACCCGAAAGCCCCAACACCCACCAGGGCATATTGCGCCCGGCCAGAAAATAAGAGTCCAATCCCCTGGTGGCTCGTTTGTTGACCCAGAATCCAAGTAGGGCTACAAGAACCAGGTAGCCCAAAATGATAGCCATGTCGTAGGGATGGAGTCTCATATGAGCCAAAGCTCCCTATTCGTCTCTTCACTGTTTCCGGGGCTTGTGCGTTCCATTAATATCCTCGTACTGACGCATACCGGCATTATCGACGGAGCAGGTCCAGCCCTTGGTCCACCGGGCCGGTCGTGAACCATACCTCGCCGTTCAATCCGCCGCTGCCCGTCCAATCGTATACCCTTACCGTGATTTGGTTCGTCCGGTCGACTCTTAAGAAAGAGCCGACATCTACCCAGGTGCGCTTCAGGAAGGAGCTCTCGGAACGGTCCCTCTTGCCGTGGCCTCCCGCTCTGCGACCATTGACGTAGAGTTCGTACATATCATCGACACTATCAAAGACCAAACGCACTCGCCTGCCTTTCCAGTTATCCGGAATCTCAACGCGCTTTCGATACCAGCCCCAGCCGTCGTAGCTGTTCCATATTTCGCCTTCTTGGGCTGAACGTGAGCTGATTTGTACCCATTGAGACTCGTCGAAATCCGTGCCGAACCACGCCTGGTCCACACCTATTGCCTTTGGATCCTTTCGGAAGTGCCACGTGCCACCTACCTTGAGCACTTCGGCAGTGAGTCCTGTTCGCAGGGCTTCGCACACCTCGCTGCTCAAGATTCTGGTTGGTTGAGGGCCTTGTATGAGGTATGACACCAGTTCCCGCGCCAGCCACAATCCCGCATAATTATGCTCCTGCCCTCCTTCGTGCCGCAGACAGCTCACCGCCAATCTGCCTTTACCCACACCAGTAATGAATAGCAGAAGGTTAGGTCTTACGCGTTTCAAATCGTGAGTCTCCAGGAAGGCCAGAAGCGGCTCGACCTGGTTCCAGAGCTTCTCGCCCCGTATTAAGTCGGTCCCACCGAGTTCAAACAGTTGCAGATAGCTGAGCATCTCTCGGGGACAGCGGGCAAAGAAGGCCCTTGGTTTTGGCGGCGCCCACGCCGTGCCTCGGCCAAACCATGTTCCTTCCGTCCGAAAAGAGCCCCGCAAGCCGGATGTCAGATGAAAAACTCGACCGCCTTTCTCCAGGTACTCCATAACACAATTGGACAAGGCACAGGTGACTACAGCAGGGGTTGTTGTTGGGATGGCTTGCCCTATTGTGAGCTGGGTCGCTCCGGGAAAAAGTCTCTCCGGTTCCCTGTGAGCCTGATCACCATAAATGACCAACCCGGCGGGCACTGGAGCAGGTTCGGGCAATGCCCACAGTTCCCACTCGATCTTGTTCCGGCGTTCTTATCCATATAGGATCTCCCTTTTTAGATGAACTCGGGTAGGTTCCTGTACACGCTTATCTATCTGAAATTCTACTTGGTCGCCATCCGTCTCTGCATGCCAGTTGTGATCTTTCTCCTTCCCGGTCCACATCTGGGATACTACTGCCGGGCCCAGATGCCACACAATCCGGCATTGACTTGCAGGACCCAATTCCTCGGTGATGCGCAAGGAAGGGCTAAATCGGAACTTTCTCCTCGGCTCACATAGAAACGCACGTTGATCACCGGGCGTGAGCACCGGAGTCATCAAGGCACCGTGAAAAGCCCACTCTTGCAGGCCCCATTTTGGCCGGTCAAAATTGTCAATCAAACCCATATTACACAGTTTCACGTCACGGATAGTGCTTACCACATATCCCGAGTCCGGCATCTGATGACGGAACGTTTCTATCTGCCATCGCCGCATGTCCATAGCATACCTGCGGCCGGTCGTTCTCAGATCCTCTACAGGCGAGAAACCCGGTTGGGCGAAACGCTGCTCCAAATTTCTCTCGAACACAAGCTGGTCGTCCAGCCACCTTGGCAGCCACCAGGGTTGGGCGTCTCTGGACATTGCAAGCAGTCTGCCGGTATCGGCCCAGGTATCCGCGAATATCGCCTCGCCGAGCAGGAAGGGCTTTACACCGTTCTCGTTGATGTAATCCTGGAGAGAGCGCAGCTTGCCTCTCCAGGTCCTGTTGTTGCCGTAAGAGTGGTCATCCCAGAAGTCGTGGACCCGGTTCCACGTTATCCAGGAAGAGTCATCCTCGACAAGCGTGCAGGGACAACGCGTCTTGAGAAGCCCGTAAATCTCACGCAGGACTTCAATATCTGCTGAAGGCCCGGTCTCGCACGTGATGCTCCGTAATATGACGCTGGGGTGATCGCCGTCGTGGTGGGACAGCTCGGTATATTCTCGCATAAGCTCATCGCAGTGGTCCTGATCGATTTTCGCGTGCCACGTCGGATACTCAATCCAGCATAGCATTCCCTCTTCATCGACCACATCGAGTAATCCCTGCGGCGGCAGCCAGAGGCAGAACTTAATCAAATTAAACCCGCACGAGCGAAAATACTGAAGCTGTTGACGGAACAACTCCTTCTCTGGTGCCGGCGCCAACAGTGGAGGATAATAGCCCCAGGAAAGTACTCCTCGAACAACCAGTGTTTTGCCGTTGAGAAGAATCCGAGGACCTTTGCCTGTTGCCTTTCGAAAACCAACCCGCTTGCGGACCACATCCGGTTTCTCTGAATTCGGCCCCAGAAGTTCGACCTGAAATGTGTATAAATTAGGTTTTCCTACGTCCCAAAAATCGACTTTGCCCTGCCATTGCCACCGAACAACCTCTCCTTTCGCTGAGACTACAGCACTTCCCGGAAGGACATTGCCATCTTGAAGAAGGCTAAGACGTAGTTTCGCTCCCTTTGGCACTTGGCCGCTGACGGGCACAGATGCCCTGAGAATTCCTGTGCCATTTTCGACGTCAATCTCTGTGGGATCAATAGCGATGTGTTTGTCGTCCACCCAGGCTGCCTTTACCTGAAGCACCTCCACTTCTTGCCATAGGCCGCCAAAGTGAGGAGCAATAATAGGCAGAAAACCCTGGGTACTGTGCCCCACCTTCTCATCCAGGCGCACCACTACCACAGCAGGTTCGCCGATTTCAACCGTCTGCGTCACATCAAATGTAAACGGTGTCCACGGCCCTGTGTGAGTGCCTGCCTCTATGCCGTTCACCCACACGCGTGCCTGCGTTGAAGCACCGTGGAAACGCAGCAGCAAGCGGTTCTCAGAGTCAAAAGCGGGCACTCGGAACTCCTTGCGATACCATGCGACCCCGTCGAATGCAGTGCCCAGCACCGTTTCCCACGAGGATGGGACAACAATAGGCTGCCAATCGCCTTTGTAGCCGGGCCGGTACCAGCCCTCCTGCAGTCCCGTATCATTCGCATCGGGCAGGATTTCCCAAATGCCGCACAGGTCAATCACCTCACGTCCGGCTTCACCGGCAACAATACCCGTCGATAGCAAAAGAAGCACAACTAAAAATACTGTCCTGGGCCGCACGACCACATTGTCTCTCGATCCGGTATGTCTACGAACAAACTGGCGCATTCTCGATTTTCAAAACTACGTATTGTGGCTTAGTCTGGCCTCAATCAACTCAAAAAAAAATACGAACAACTAAGCCCAATATAGCATACTTTCTGAACTTTCATAACCCTTCATTTCTTAAACTTTGGGATTTTCTGACCAACCAGCCATTCCGAATTGATTGTATCTCGTCAGCAGAAATGGGACAAATGGAACTTTGAATTAGAGAGCGACTTCAACTCTTGCAGTAAGGATCGACGACGGTATCGAGCGCGGGTAAGAGAATGCCGAGTAAAAGAGCCATGATGGCGATCACCACTAATAATTCGATAAGTGTGTATCCTCCTCTTTCATTCACCATGAATTTCCTATGAGTTAATAACCCTTCTAAGTCCTATGATTTTATTAGATGACCAAATCAATCCCAAATTGTCAAGCGACCCTAATTAATTGAGTGCGATTACAACAAGATTTTGATAGAATGTTATTTTTCAAGGCTTTGGTGCGTAGTCAGGCGTTTAATATGGGAAATATCAATTAACGACAAAAAACATCGGCGAATAAAGAGGATATCCAAATGAAAAAGTTAATGCCCGTCATTATAACCTTGCTGCTCGCCTCTGCCTGCCGGGCCGACATAATTACCGTTGATGATGATGGCCCTGCGGATTTTAATAATATCCAGGCGGCTATAGAGGATGCCAATGATGGAGATACCGTGAGCGTCTCAGATGGTATATATACAGGAGATGGGAATAGGGATATAGACTTCTTAGGGAAGGCAATTACTGTTCGTAGCGAAAATGGCCCGAAAAACTGTATTATCGACTGCCAGGGCAGCGAAGCTCATCCGCACCGGGGATTCAGTTTTCACTCGGGCGAGGGGCCAAACTCCGTATTGTCTGGTTTCACCATAACCAATGGTTGGGCAAACCTGGGAGGCGCAATTTTCTGCCAGATGTCCTCACCAGGGATACAAAACAATATCCTGAGCGAGAATTATGCTTGGGGGGAATTGAATCATACAGCTTTTGGAGGCGGTATTTGTTGCTTGGAATCATCGGCCACTATCACTGGTAATGTAATTACCAACAATTATGCTGAGGGAAGAGGAGGCGGAATATTCAGCGACGAGTCATCGTTAGTCCTGGTGAACAACGTAATCGAGAAGAACAATGCATTCGCTTTATCTGGATTCCTCCTTTTGCCGGGAATGGGCGGTGGAATTGACTGTCAGTATTCATCTCTCGTGATAACCAACAATACAATATCAGGGAATCGAGCACACCAGGCAGGAATTACTGAGATATATCCCGGAGAAGGCGGAGGAATTCACTGCCTTAGAAGTTCTCTGACTATACTCAATACTATCCTTCGGAATGATGCACCAGACGAAATTAATTTTGATGCCGAATCTACGGTTAACATTGCCTACTCCAGCATTCAAGGCGGTTGGCTTGGTCAAGGGAATATTGATGCTGACCCCTGTTTCACAGATCCCAATAATGGTGATCATCATTTGAAATCACAAGCAGGTCGCTGGGAGCCATCCACTCAAGTATGGATTCAGGATGGGGTCACGAGTCTGTGCATAGATGCAGGGGACCTCATGAGCCCAATTGGACTTGAGCCATTTCCCAATGGTGGCATTATCAATATGGGAGCATACGGTGGAACGGCAGAAGCAAGCAAATCATACTTTGGCCAGCCCATCTGTGAAACGATTGTCGCGGGTGACATAAACGGTGACTGTAAGGTAAATTTCCTGGACTTTAGACTTATGGCGTTGCACTGGCTGGAGGATAACAGCACTGCTAATCAACATTGAATAGTCGGAGACAAAATAAAATACTGCATAGGGACAGACAAATCAGTTTATCATTCAGGAGAAGCAGATGAAATCTTGTATAGGATTACCAATCTGGGAAGTATATCTGTGAATTTGGAATGGGTTCCTATGCCACCATTCTGTTATCACTTTGTTATTATAGACAATAATGGCGAGCACGTTTGGCAGTAGCCATGGGTAATGCCCCGTCTCCTCCTGTGGAGTATCGTTTGGATGCGGATGAGTCGAAGGAATTCGAAATTAACTGGGACAAAATCAACGATAATGGAACATCTGGGATAGAGGGCGACTTTCCCATAGGCCCTGGGATATATAACATAATTGGCGAATTACTTGACATTCCCCAAGAAGATAGAGTAAGAGTCTCAGAGTTTGTTAATGTGAGAGAGTAAACTGTGACGATCTGGCCATTGGTTGGAAAATAATAGATTAGGACAGGTACATATCTTCGCTATGGAAGGGATTGGGTCTTGAAGGCGTGAATTGCCACAAATAGGACTATGATCCGCGTTTTAGAAAGTGGTCCTGGGCAGAAAGTGAGGCTAATAGAGAATGAAGAGAGTTGGACGATTTTGTATTGTTCTTATAGTGCTAATACAGGGAGCGTCGGCGTGGGCAGCAGGGAATGATCCTGGTCAGACTAATTCGTCAAAATGGCATATCAAGGACATCTACAAATATCTTGGGGCCATGGGTGATGAACTGTCGCCGGAGGAAGTTGGGAAGTACTGCCGGTTCATTATCGACTGTCAGGATCCGAATGCGGGGAACTTCACCGACAGGTACGGCGAGTTCGTCTATTCCGTCAAGGCCTACTACACGCTAAAACGATTCGGATATGAACCGAAATATCCACTGAGCGTCTGTGAGCCTCCCTATCGCAACTTCACGAGCGAGGAGGTCCGCGAGCAGATGAGTGTCGAAGGTTTCCGCGAGTGGCTGGATTATGTCTACAAGAACTGGGACGCCTACGGTGCCGGCTCGCTGCGCGGACATTTCATTCACCCGCATGTCATGAACCTAGAAAAGGCGGGTAAGACAATCGAAGATTCGCCCTACATTCCGGTCTTCAAGCAGTGGCTGCTGGACAACCAGGGCCAGAACGGTTTCTGGAACCGTCCGGACGACCCGGAATACAACGGGTGGAACGGCGTGATGAAGATGGACTCGGCCCTCAAGCTCGCCCAAATCAAGCTGCCCCGCCAGGATCGGATGATCCGCACGGTGCTCAAGTATCAGAATCCAAAGGACGGCAACTTCACAGCGGCGGGCGGCTGCACTAACCACAACGCCCTGCATACGCTGCGGCAGTGGTCCAAACGAAACGACATGCTGATGTGGGAAGACATCTTCCGTGCCATGGAGTTCTTCACAGAATGCCTGGAACGTCGTTGGGACCCGGTCAGCGGTTACTTCCGCCCTGTGTCCGGCTTTGATCAGCCACCCCAGTTCCGCGCCACTGAACTGGCGGGCATGGCAACCGGCAACGTCATCGAGTACTGTCGCATCCTCCTGAACCCGGAGAACAGGACACGGCTGGACAAGCAGCAAACCCGAAAAGGCCAAGATCGCATTACCCCCGATCGGATTCGCAGCCTGCTGGTGCGAGCCGTGGGCATAGATGCGCTGGCCCGGGACAAGGTCAAGGAGCATCTCAAGGCGGAACACGACCGGAAATACGAGCAGAAGTCCGGCCAACGACAGTAGGTTCTGGTGGGCGTCAATCCGCCACACCGGCAGAAAGGGAGGTCATCATGGTACATATCCTTCGGACACTCATAGCTGCGATAGTACTCACTGCTGCCAGCGGTTGTGCCACGCGTCAGCCAATTCCCGAGAAACTCGTAGTTCTGACCTTTGATGACGGTGTTGTTTCGCACTATACCGTTGTTCGCCCCATACTCAAAGACTATGGATTCAGGGCCACGTTCTTCATCACCGAAGGTCTTGGATTTGCCGACGACAAAAATGTCTTCATGACGTGGGATCAGATCGCCGAGCTACATCGGGATGGCTTCGAAATCGGCAACCATACCCGAGACCATATAGCCCTCACGGCAGAAAATATCGACAAGCTCGAAGAGCAAATCGAATTCATTGAAAGCCGCTGCAAGGAACACGGAATAATCCCGCCGGTGACGTTTGCCTACCCGGGCAATGTGATCCACCCAGACGCGTTGCCCATCTTGAGAAAGAATGGTATCCTGTTCGCCCGCCGGGGTGGTGAACCTGAGTACCCTTACGAAGATGGGCGGGGCGTTGCCTATGAGCCTGGGTGCGACCACCCCCTGTTGATACCGTCCGCTGGCGACGCGCGACCAGACTGGACGCTTGATGATTTCAAGCGGGCCGTCCACCAGGCGGGAAACGACAGGATCGTTGTGTTGCAGTTTCATGGCGTGCCCGAATACAAGCACCCATGGGTACACACACCGCCGGAAAAGTTCGAGCAGTACATGCAATACCTGCACGACGAAGGATACTCGGTCATCGCCATGCGCGACCTGGAACGTTATGTGGATCCGAATGAGGTGCCAGCAGATCCATTTGCCATCATGGAGCAACGCAGGGCCACCAACATCCAACTGCTACGTCGGTAGGAAGGGAATCCAGGCGGCAGTCACAGTGCCAGAACCAGAAGAGACACAGTGCATTTATCGTATAGTGATCGAAAGGAAAAGATAATCTCATGCGATGGAATTTACATCGATGGGTCTCGTACAGTGCAAATATTAATCAGCAGTTAAACCATTGCTCATTAACAAGTTGGCATTGGCATTTTCGTCAGCAATTTAGCGATGGAATTATGATCTGCATTTGGGTCTTGCTTGGAAGTCGTTGAAATTGATGTGGGGGTATCCGAAACGCGCATACTGTTTCGACAGGAACACTGAAGCTGTCTGATTTCTTAGGCAGCCAATCTGTGGTAAGATTTTAACAGTCCGCCAAGTCGTTCAATACAGGCGATCTCAGCGCTATCGTCAATTTCATGTATAGGTTCAATTATCCTGCCAAGGGATTGATGAATCCTTTCGTGATGATAATACTCTCGATAATTTGTTAGGACGTATTCAAGCTGTTCAACGAAAGATAATATCATATAGTCTAAACATTCGGATTTTACAGATTTCACAAATCTCTCAGCGTGAGGATTCAAATCTGGGCTTCGTGCCGGAAGCTTTACGGGTTCTGTTCCAGAGTTTTCCAATATGCTGTGAAAGTCATTTGTATAAAGCGAATCCCTGTCATGGATCAGAAATCTCTTACCTTTTAGAAATCCATCATCATAATCCGTTAGGATTCTGGCTACCTGCGTCATGTAGTCACCATCGGGCTGGGGCTTAACTGAAGCAAAAAACACTTTCCTTGTACACAGCTCCATGACGAAAAAGACAGTGCATCGGATCAGCTTTCGCCCTACCAGCAATTCGATCGTGAAGAAATCACAGGCAGCTAAAACTTCCCAATGGCTTTTGACAAACTCATGCCAGGTACTTCTTACAGTTAGATCAGGTTCGGGATCATAACCGTTTTCAATCAGGATGTTTTTCACGCTGGATTTGCTGATCTTGTAGCCCAGGTAAATGATTTGATCTGTAATTTCCTGGTAACCCCAGCGAAGATTCTCTTTCTTGAATTTGATGACGAGATCAATAATTTCCTGGCTGATCATCGGCCTTCCAACCGTTTTACGGTTCTTACTGCCATCATATTTCTCAGCAATGAGTCTGCGAAACCATCCGAGTATGGTATCAGGCGTAAACAGGACTGTACATTGCTCCAGCATTCTCCTGCTGAGTCTTTTGGCCTTGGCAGCCACTCTCATCCGCTGACTACCGGTAGGTATCATAATATAGATTTTTACTTAACAACCGAGAGAATTAAAGCTCTTAAGCCATCATATATCGGAATTAGACCGTGGTGAGTACATATCTCAGAAGTGAACAATTATTATACGTGGGGGAAGATTGGTATTTACTATCCTTATGAAAATCTATCAAAGGGACTTTTCCTATAATCTCAACCCAAAATGGTTTGCTTCAGCTTGTTGTCGATTGCTCATCCATCTCTCAAGACTATTCCCGCCAGGGCTTGTTGGCCTTATATGCGACAAGGCGTTTTTCGTATTCGGTTCTTCGCGATCAATAACGCGAAATAATTAGTCCCCAAACTCCTGTCGATATTCTTTGTACAGATTTCGGAAGCGTGTCTCAGCTTCTGTTGGAAATGGATACCCCTCCGGTCCCACAAATACCAGATGACTAGATGAAACTGTTTGTTGCTGGTGCGTCATATTGGTGCTGCGTACTGTATCATATTTGGCAAGCCAAGCTTCATAATGCTCAACAAGCCGCAATGCATCTGACCGAAGGTTCTTTGGGATCAACTCAGACTTGTTCACCAGTAAATCTCTAGCTTTTATATTCCCCTCCAATAACTGCTTTTCCCATTTTGTGCCGCTTGTTGTATAATATTTAAAAGCCTCTTTAGTTTTGTCGAAGCAATCCACGAGGGGTACTAGAAGTTCTGTGTATATCTTTTTCTTATAGCCCGACCGTTCTTGCACCGCAATGTCTTCAATCAACCGAGTGGCTGCAGAGGTTATCGCAAGCTTGCTGCGTACAGGCCTTGCATATTTTGTTGGGAAAGAGACTTCCAGCATTGATAGAGTCATCTCCCGTATATTGGGATCTTTAGATGCTAACTTAGTTTGATTCTTATCTAGGAACTCTAACAGAGCAATTCTCCATTGACGATCATTCTGTTCCTTATTTTGAAATTGACTAATTTCCATCTCTCTTGACTTCGCGAGATGAGCAGTGAAGACTTGCGTTGCGCTTACGACAACTGTGATTATGGATAAAATAGCAGTAATGACGGCAACGGGATGTTTCTGAAATATACGCTGTTTCGCCACATGTGTTTTCTCAAAATCCAATCTCTCACGTTCGAGAGAGAGCGTTTTTCGCTCTAGCTCCAACTCCTTCTGTTGTAGAGTTTGCAGGTCCAATGTCGCCTCCTAATTATGCAAAAAGTGAAATCAATTTATCTTACTTAATAAAACCAAATCTACCATGGAAACTATGTTATTTTCAAAAAAACCGCATTTTTTGGCAAGAAATTGCTTCCCGATAAAAATATTATTACCCAGCAAGAATTTCAGTCTGTTTCTACCAAATATGCCGTTACTTAATTGAAAAATGTTGTCATCTCTTGTTGAAATTCTGTCGCTTTTTTAATAAAAGCAGAAACCGCTGACCTTGTCAATCGTGAAAACTAAGGATTTTCAAAATAATTTGTGAGTTGCATTTTTAAGCAAATTTCAAGCCCGATTCCTGAAAAAAGACTATTTGATACCCTTCAAGAAGGGATCGTCGATTCTACGAGCGTAGCCTTTCCATTTATATGCCGTTTCTAAACCGAAAAATGTTGTCATCTCTTACTGAAATTCTTCAACTTTTTTAATAAGAACAGAAGCCACTGATTTGTCAATTGCACAAAGTACCTGATTTTCACTATTATTTTGCAAGACCTGCGTTTTTGAGCAGATTATGAGGCCAACTGTTTAGATTGGCGATTCTACGGGCGTAATCATTCCCATATGATCCTCCAAAAACAGGTAAAACAAAAAGGTGGATTAGATTATCTACAGATATTTGAAATTGACGGTTAACTATAGACACAAGGCAGGTGATTGGTACAATGGTAAGGAGATATTGAAAGGCGTGTATATAGAAAGTCTCGGTTGAAATGTTCTGTTTTTCGTGCTGATTCAGGAGTACGCGGACCTGTTCGCGAAGATAATCGATGGCTTTGTAAAGCTCCTTATCGATGCAATACGCAAGATAGGTGGCGAGCGTAATCCATAATTGCTGTTTCATAGTCCTGGAACCGTAGCAAATCCTCGATAATCATGCAAATCCGTTCGTCAAGGAAGACTGTAAACCTCTATCTTTCAAATGGTTATGGCAAGGCGATTTTTGCACCCCACGGGGTGACGAAGTGTTGTCATCAAAGCGGCTCCATAAGGTTCTAACCGACACACAGAACGCTTACGTTGTCGAGGTAACGTTACCGACACCGAAAACCAAACTTCGGGGTGTGAGGCTCATATACAGCATGGTTCCCTGAGTTTCCCATCCGAGTATGAGTGTCAGCGAAATAAAGACGCTAAGCCATCATACATCGGAATTAGACCGTTGTGAGTACATATCTCAGGAGTGAACCGTTGTTATGCATAGAGGATATGTAAGT
>JAUWLI010000159.1 GCA_030613765.1 Phycisphaerae bacterium | reverse complement strand
GCTTACCTTGGCAACTTCGATGTTCTCTGCCTCAGCCAGCATTTTTACGGCGTTTTCTATAGACTTCTCCCGTTCACCCAGGTTGCTTCCCAATCCAATATACACCGTCGTTTGTTTAGCCATTGAGTTAAAAGTCTAAACCTAAAATAAATAGTGTTAGCGGAGCCCTGTCACCGAGGCGCCAATATCCTAACGGTTTTCCGTGGACCGATTAGCAGTACCGCACCACGCGGCGGCAGCGATATAGAAATCTGCCCGGTTTCATCCACCTTAGCCTGTTCGAGCCGACCGCCGGCCGGCTCCGCAACCAACCACTCAACCGCATTCTTTGCAGTAACTGCTCCAGTGTAAGGTTTTGAAGCGACATTGACAACAAGCAAAATGTCCCTTTCATCCCGGACGAATCGCCCGACGATAATCCTGTCAGATTTTACACTCAACGCCCCACTCTCATAGATACCCGCCAGCGTATCAAAATCGATTTCCGGCTGTGACGCCTTTGCTCGAAAAACCTGCCCACCGGTATCTTCGAACCTTTCCAGCTTTTTGGCGACTGGCTTCGGCAAGTCTACTCCCACCGGCAGAACCAGAGCCTTAAACCGCTGCCCTCCAATCCACAAACCCGCATCGCGATCCTCCGCCCCTGCAAGTAATTCGTGGTCGACCACAGCAAACGAGATTTGTCTTCTCAACATCCGTTGTCCTAATTCGAGAAACGACTTCTGTATCTGCTGCATCCGTTTAGACTGCGACTGTGTCGTCAACTTCTCCGCCACTGGAATGTATTCAGCCCAAAGGTCATAAATCGGATAATACAACAGCGCTTCCGGCACCGGCCGGGCCTCACGCAACACTGCATTAAGCCGACCTACAAAATCGCAATAAGAGCGGTACTCACCGGACGAACGTTCTCCACGACTGTAATACAACGTAAACTCCGTCACCCCCAGGGCCGCCTGCCACGCCGCAACAGCCTGCATATTTGCCGGCGAAGCGTTACCCTTCCCCGCCATCCTCTGGGAAAAATCGCTGACCTCCGTCATGACCTTTCGCCGCCCGTTTAGAATCGCTGCCGAGGCCGGCAGGCCCGCTGTCAACCAACCGCTGTAGATGACCGCTTCCGGGTCTGAGTTGAGCAAATCAAGTCCCGGAATATCCATACGACCCAACGCTTTCAACGCGTTACCCTCCAGCGGAACATGGTGCAGTGGTGTCTCTTCCCACAACGTATGACCCGACGATGTGACACCGTGCGCTTGTGCCCACTCCTGAAGCCCTCCGAAGTAACGTTCAGCGACCAGGTCCGAGACCAGCGACCAAAAACGCCGCCGTACCTGGCGGTCAAGCTCGCCGGTTCCCTCAAAAAGACTCCGGCGCACCGCTACAAGGTCCTGTCCGTACTGCTTGCGATATTGTGTCGGCAAATCGCCTGCCCAGGGCACCGATGGCAGCGGTTTAACATTTTCATCCAGCCGGTCAACAACCCGCACGTTTTTCCTTACATTCTCAGGCAGCGGCCCGATGTTCACCGCCATCAAAGACGGCTCATCGGTAAAAAACGCCTGAATGGTCTTGCCGAAGTGTTTTTTCAGCCGGAGCCAATACGCCTCGTGCGTTGTTTCAATAAAGCATTGGACCGCCCTGCCGTCAATCAGGTTGGGATACCGCCTGGCTGCATAGAAATTATTGCTCGCATGGGTATGCTCGTATGCAGGCCGAAGCGCAAAAGGTTCTTTACGCGACTTATCGTATGTCAGCGCGAGCGCCTCGAATACGGGATTACGCTTCAGAACCAATCCACACGCCGCCCCGCTTGGATATCCCTCCTCATCATATATCCATACGACTAATCCAACCTCGCGACATGCTTCCACCGCCCGGATAAGATTATCCCAGTGGTCCTCCGATACCAGGTAGTTCTTAAAATCGACATTACAGACAATCCCTCCCAGTCCCGACTCTTTTAATTTCTTCATTGTAGCCGCTGTTGCCTGTCCCCGTGGCACTCCATGCAATATCTGCAGCGGCCGACACTCAACCGGCGGCTCCGACCACGCCGCCTCCCAATCCGCTGGAAGTCCAAAGGACGACTGCTGCTTTATCTTCTTGGCCTTTGAGCTACCCCCCCTACCGCCCGCTTCGCCATACACATGTCCCCAAGCCAGGAAAGCTACTAGGAACAGAATTAGAAATCTCCACTCGAATTTACCCGGCCGGATATATGATGTTGTCATTTCTCAATACTCGATGCTCGTGATTGGTCGGTTTGTGTGCTAAATTCCGGCGAAACGCTCCATTGCTTCTTTGACGTTCTCCGGTGTCGCAAAGGCGGTCAGGCGAAAATATCCCCGGCCGGCCGGTCCGAAGCCTTCGCCGGGCGTGCCGACGACATTGGCGTTTTGCAGCAATCGGTCAAAAAAGTTCCACGATTTCATGCCGCCAAGTGTCTTCAACCAGATATACGGTGCATTTTTCCCGCCATAGACCTCGTAGCCGAGCTTGGCTAACGATTCACGGATCACGGCTGCATTACCCATATAAATATCGATAATCTGGCGGCACTGCTCCTTCCCTTCGTCTGTGTAGACAGCGGCCGCGCCGGCCTGCGATACATAAGAAGCACCGTTAAATTTGGTGCTGTGACGTCTGCTCCATAAGGGATTGACTCCGACTGCTTTGCCGCCGGGCCCTGCTGCCTTGAGTTGTTTCGGCACAACCGTAAAAGCACAGCGCACACCCGTAAAGCCTGCCGTCTTCGAGAAGCTGCGAAACTCTATCGCCACATCTTTTGCCCCCTCAACCTCATAGATTGAATGCGGGATATCAGGGTCGGTTATGAAAGCCTCATAGGCCGCGTCAAAAAGGATTACTGCTTTTCTGTTGTGGGCGAAATCCACCCACTTGCCCAGAATTTCTTTCGTCGCCACCGCTCCCGTGGGATTGTTCGGAAAGCAAAGGTAAATAATATCGACGTGGGCTTTCGGCAATTCGGGGATAA
Organism: Phycisphaerae bacterium; assembly: GCA_030613765.1. The sequence continues at coordinate 3,984 of JAUWLI010000159.1, read as the reverse complement.
AGTCATTTTTAGCGATGCAGGGCATATAAACTATTTTTTTAAACTGCCCCTTTGTGTTGGCCTCACCGGTCCTGCCCGCCATTACGTTGCTGTCAACATACACCGGGTAGGATGGATCGGTTATGGCAGCGACATTATCCAGGCCGAATATATCCAGGATATTGCCCGTATCGCACTTGGCGCCGTCGCTGACAAAGACCTCGCTTCGGTCCAAATCAACGCCCCGGCTCTTATAGTCATTTTCGATTATCGCATCGATTAGAAAATCATAGCCCTGCTCCGGCCCATAACCGCGAAAGGTGCCTTTTTTAGCCATCTCATCGACCGCCTTGTTCATAGCCTTGATTATGGCTGGCGGCAGCGGTTGTGTTACATCGCCGATACCTAAGCTGATTATCTTCGCCCCGGGATGCTTCTCCTGGTAGGCCCGCACTCGCCGGCTCACCTCCGGAAAAAGATAACCCGCACGCAGCTTCAGGAAATGCTCGTTTATTGTCGCCATTGTCTGTACCTTATCGCTCTTAATTCCTAATTCGTTTAACGGATGATAAACCGAAGTCGCAATTCTATTGCCTCAGACCTCCCGCGTCAAGAATATAAGTACGCGAGAGCATGCACCGCACACCAAATAACTAATGAAAGAGTCTCGGCCGTAGGATGGCTAATCTTTTCCCTTTATCAGGCTTTGGATTTGAGTTATACTGGTTGCGTGAATAGAATCTCCGGGGGATTAAAGGCTATTTGAGGAATGGAGGTTTTGGCTGTGAAAAAACGAAGGTTTATGACAAGCATCTGTGTCAGTGTTGTGGTAGCGCTGTTGATGACCGGAGTATCTACGGCTGATAAGAAAAAAAGTAAAACCAAACCGAACATCGAATTCGAGATAAGAAATATCGAAGGCTGGACGGTCTACATCAACAAAAAGGACCTGGCTGAACATAAAGAGCAGATGGACGAAGCCCTCGACCACTTGCAGAACCAGCTTTATCAGACTGTCCGCGTGTTGCCGCCGCCCGCGCTAACAAAGACCCGGGAGCTGGTTCCCATCTGGGTCGAATTCGATACCCTCGGCACGGCGTACCACCCCCGAAGTAAATGGCTCACCGACCGTGGTCACCAGCCGCCCGAAGGGCTGGGCTCGATGGCCGGCTTCTGCAAAGCTAAGAGCTTCTGCAAAAACGCACTTCATCAGCCCTGGGTAGTCCTACACGAGCTGACCCACGGTTACGACTATCAGTTTCTGGGACGAGGAAGGCGCTATAGCAAAAAGGTAATCGATACCGCTTACAAGCGGGCCGCGCGAAGCGGCACCTACAATTCGGTCCTTTGCCGATACTCGCCGGATACGAAACACTACGCGATGAACAACAAAATGGAATACTTTGCAGAGAACACGGAAGCATACTTCGGCACAAATGATTTTTATCCGTTCGTGCGGGCCGAGTTGCGAGAGCACGATCCGCATGCGTGTCGGCTGCTCGAAAATATGTGGGGTGTGGACGTCGAAGAAGAAAAAAAGAAAATCGATTCACTCGTGCAATATATCCAACTGTGTTCGCATGGTGCGGTCTTCGGCGACAGCAACAGCCGGCCGGCCCCGGCAGGCGGCTCTGGTGTGTACATCCCTACGTCCAAATACAAGCGACGCCAAATCGAGGGTTGGAACGTTTACGTTAGTCCGCAGTTGGATAAGTGGATGGCGCTCTCGAAGGAATCGTTGAAGCTCCTCCGCCATAAGTTGCACATGGTCAAGCGTTATGTCCCTGAAAAAGCCCTGAAGCAATTGCAAAAAGTGCCCATCTGGATCGAGCTTGAAAACCCAAACGTCCCGTATATGACTTATCACTGCTGCAAAGAAACGCTCAAATCCCAACACCAGAATCCTGATAAACTCGCCGCCGTCGAGATTGGCAACGTCAAAAACTTTATGCAATGGTCGTTTCTCCAGCCATTCATGGTACTGAACCAACTGGCGCGGGCGTATCACGATAAAGTGCTGGGTTACGACAACGCCGACATCAAAGCTGCACATGAGCACGCCGTCAGGAACGAAAAGTACGACCTCGTCCTGCGTTTCGATGGCCGATACGTTCGCCACCCCGCGCTCACCGATGAAAAAGAATACTTTGCGGAAATGACCGCAGCATACTACGGCGTCAACGACCATTATCCGTTCATTCAGTTCGAGTTAAAGCAATATGATCCAAACGCATGTGGCCTGCTGGCAAAACTATGGCAGGGCAAAGCTAAGTAGAGATCGATTTTTAGCTAACTTTTAATTGGAGGCAAAATGACATGAAAACGCACAGTTCAAAATCGAAGCGCCTTTTATTCACATTTGCAGTATTGCTATTAGCAGCCCAGGTAAGCCGGGCAGTGACACTTTACGTCTCGCCAAATGGCAACGACAGTTGGTCGGGTCAACTTAGACGGCCGAACAGCCAAAAAACCGACGGCCCCAGGGCATCGCTTACCGGCGCCCGCGATGCGATTCGGCAGCTAAAATCGAAAGGCCCCCTCACCGCGCCTGTGGATGTTATCATCTTGCCGGGAACATATACACTCACCGAGCCGTTCACATTGACGCTGCAGGACAGCGGCACAAAAAAATGCCCCATTACTTACAAGGCCGCTAAAGGCAGTCAGCCGGTCTTCACAGGCGGCCGGGTAATCAAAGGCTTCGAACGCGGCGAGAATGGCATTTGGCAAACTCGTATCCCGCAAGTCGCTGAAGGCAAATGGTATTTCGAGCAGTTGTTTGTGAATGGCCGACGCGCCGTCCGCGCCCGCACGCCCAACAAGTTCTACCACTATTTTGGCCCATCCTCCGAGGTCCCAATCGAAGGAAAGAAAGGTCAATTCCGAAGAACAACACAGGTCCGCGGAGATGCCCTCAAACTCTTGCAGAACCTCGATGGCAGCGAGCTTCGCGATGTCACGCTCATGGCCTACCACAAGTGGTGCATCACACGCCGCTTCATAACGGCAATCGACACCTCGGCCAACGTGATAGTCACAATCGGCGAGAAGCTAAAGAGCTACTCCGGCTGGCCTAACAACACACGCTTTCACCTTGAGAACTTCAAAGCTGCCCTCGATATGCGAGGCGAATGGTTCCTCGCACGTGATGGCACCCTCTATTATATGCCCCTGGCTGACGAAGACATGAGCAAAGCCCATGTTGTCGCTCCGGTGATTGAAAAGCTCGTTATCTTCGAGGGAAAATCAGAAGAAGGAAAATTTGTCGAGCATATTCAATTAAAAGACCTTGTCTTCCACCACAATCAATCCCTGCTGCCGCGCACAGGATACTATCCGTTCCAGGCCGCGTTCGTCACCGAAGCCGCCATCATGGCCGACGGTGCACGAAATATCCTGATTGAGGATTGCGAAGTCGGCCACGTCGCCACCTACGGCGTCTGGTTTCGCCAGGGCTGCCGTAACTGTCGTCTCGAAACATCCTACATCCACGACCTCGGCGCAGGCGGCGTTCGAATTGGCGAAGGCAGAATTCGGTCCGACGAGCCCTCCCGCACCAGCCACATCACAGTTGACAATAACATCATCCGCACCGGCGGACGTATCTATACCTCAGCTGTCGGCGTTTGGATTGGCCAGAGCGGCGACAACAAGGTAACACACAACGACATCGGAGACTTCTTCTATACAGGCCTTTCCGTCGGCTGGCGATGGGGCTACTCCGAAAGTCTGGGCAAACGCAACAATTTAAGTTTCAATCACGTGCATCACATCGGCTGGGGCGTCCTCAGTGACATGGGCGGTATTTACACCCTCGGCCCCTCACAGGGCACAGTCGTCCGCAACAACATCTTCCACGATGTCTATTCCTACTCATACGGCGGTTGGGGACTCTACACCGCCGAGGGCAGCACGGACATCCTGCTGGAGAATAATGTGGTCTACAATACCAAGACCGGCGGCTTTCACCAGCACTATGGGCGTGAGAACATCCTGCGCAACAAT
>JAUWLI010000257.1 GCA_030613765.1 Phycisphaerae bacterium | reverse complement strand
ACAAGGGTATCGCCACTAAGGGTAAGTCCACCGGTTCCCGTCTTGGTTATCGTCGAGAGCGTGTCCTTTGCCCAAAGTGTTCCCTGGCCGGCGTCAAAGATTTGATCTACCGAAGCATCAGCAGTAACCTCACCAAACAATGTTATACCATCACTGGCTGTGATATGACCGCTCGATACGATGCCGCCATCGATAGCAGTGACAGCTACACTGCCCTGATTAGCACTAACATTATCTGTAAGCAGCACTTTGCTATTATCCGAAGTTACAGTAATGTTTCCTGTATCAAAACCCGTCGCGTATGAAGTTAGTATCCCCGCTGTTATGTCGCGGCTTGCGTCATGGCCCTGAAGCGTGATATCGGTATAAGCAAAGGCTGTTATTGAGGCCCACTGGTCGGCAGCATTGTCATCTTTCCCGCTTAGTGACTGGCTGCTGTCTACCGCTGTTACCGAGCCATTGAGGCTGTGCAATTCGATTTCTGTGTTGTTCTGATTACCAAATGAATAATCCGCCAGATTTAACGGGCCAGCCTGTTCCATTAACAGCGAAGATGATGATATATCTTCCACGGTTATTTTAACACCCTCGCCGAATGGACCCTGGGTTTGTATTGAGCCTCCCTCGGCTATAATTCCCAGCCAACCATGGCCGAACAGGTCCATTTCTCCGGCAGGTGGCTCATCTCCGCCCGAACCGAAAGCATCTTTTAATACGACATTATCGCCGGCGTAAAGCATTTGGTTTTCGGCTACATCGATATATCCCCAATATCCCTCAGATCCGGGACCCTCCATAAATTCGCCAAGGACCTTACCTTCACTTGTACGTCCGGTTATGGTCAGGTCGCCGCCTCCGGCAATTACATACCCGTTGAGATCGATGACATTACCTGCAATATCTACGTTACCACCGGCAGAAACGGCACCATTGGTGGTCACATCGCCACCGTACTGTAAATCTGCGTCAGCAATAAGCGCTATATCACCGGTTGCAGTTGCAGCACCTTCCATTGTGATGTTTCTTGTTGCTTCAGCCCTTAAGGACTCGACGCCCGAGATGGCCGTCGACCAGATATCACCGGCGGCAAGAATGACCTTCCCGTCTGTCGCTTCGATTGTACCTAGTCCTGTGCCCTGGCTTCCGCCGTTATCAACTACATGATTAGGGGAGAAATTCAGATCAATGTCAACATCAATAACAACGTTGCTGCTATCCTGCTTCAGATAAACTTTATCGCCGGCAGCCATCACCATCAAATCGGGCGCGATTATAGTGCCACTGTTAATTACACTGGAGCCGACAAGATAGACGTTGGACAGTGCGGTGATAGTGCCTTGATTTTCCACGTTGCTTATAGGATCCTCTACACCCCTGGCGAACGGCAACTGTTCAGCAATACCGTCAATAAAATCCTTCCAATCGGTGTTCTTTATAGCCAAGGTTGATGCGATGAAGCTGTTAGCGTTGATTTCACCATTAGCCCCAATCAAAATTCCACGAAGGTCCTGAAGGTAAATATTGCCATCGGAATTAAATATTCCGAGGATTTGTGTTCCGTCTGTAGAGTTCACTTTGAACAGGGCATTGTTGTTAATACCACCTTGATCGCAGTTGACGATGAGATTACCAGCAATGTCAAAGTTGCTGAAGGTACCGATTGCCCCGTCGCTGGCAGTCATAGCTTGTGTGTCGGGAAGCAAGGGATCGATGTCAGGGATAACAAGGCCGACATTAATAGTTCCTGCCTGAGTGCTGTCATGTACCACCTCGGCAAGAACCACCGGGTTGCAAAACATGCAACACACCAAAAATAAAGTCACAATCTGCCTAAGATAATACTTCTTTGAGATTTTTCTAATGTTTCCCATCACTTTTCCCCTTTCTAATAATTAACATTACCATTATTTAAGCTCCTTTCATACATTGATACGATAAATCCTTTCTGACAAAAATGTCAGGTATAATCTTCTTAAAACTGGTATAACAAATAGCCATACAATCTGCCCGTACCGTCATTGGTGCTGGCAGTTTCCTCAAGAGGATAGCCGTAATACATAGCTCCCCTGAAGTTATCACCGAGTTCTAAAATAAATCCTGTCCCTACCGACATGAACTCTTCATGCCTCTTTTCGGTCACGCGCGGGTCGTTTGTCATAGATCTTCCATAGTCAAAGAAGAACAGTGGAGCCAGTTTTCTTAGAAATGGCTTCTCAGCGTCTTCCTGCATCTGCTCAGATTCCTCCTTTTTCCGCTGAGCCTCATCATACTTTACCAGGTCAAACTCATATTGAACTGTTGCCAGTATCCCACCATCGGCAACATGTTCGTATTCATCATAGCCTCTGACACTGTACATTCCCCCGAAGGAGGTCATTTTGGCCGGGGTCAATCTGTCTTCAGAGTCTACCCAGCGGCAATTGCCGCTTAATCGGCTGATTTTGTCTTCGTCCAGGTACAGACTGTGAGCAGCAGAGGCATAGTAAATTGCGAAATCGGATTTAGCGCCCTCTCGAGCAAGGTTAAACTCATAGGCATCGGATTCGCCACCCCAGCTCTTAACATGGTCGAACTTAAGATTAGTGTTCGATCTATCATCTGAACGATGCAGGTCAACGCCACCTCCCCACAACCAAAACTTCACGTCGGATGTCGAGACGGGGGCCCCACCAAACTCAGGTGTGTTCTTGCTTCTTGTATGTTCCACACCGCCCCTGATATCAAGGAACCAGTCGTCGAATTGCATGAGGTTGTAACGAACGTTACTACCATAGAATGTACCTCGACCGAGAAAATTAAACGCGCCGCCCTCGGGACTTATATCGTACTCGCTGTGGCCGCCGTAAAAGTCCATACGAAGCCGGGGGCCTAAGATCGGAATGTCATATCTGCCGTATAGTGAAAAATTTTCATCTATTTGTGCGTCCCAGGGGGCCTGGTAAATGGCGGTAAATGTGTCGTCTATTCCAAAAAGATTCGTGTTAATAACACCGATTCTCGGGTTCCATTGCCTTTCATGCGTCCCGGAGTTGTCCACCTGAACGAAGAAGTGCCATGGGTTTGCTTCGTAAATATCGTACGCCACGGCAAGTGATTTTTCTTCGGCACCTTTGGTGACAACCGCAGAGACATATCTGTCGGGATTCAGGTTCAACAGGTTAACGAATTCATCAAGCTCTTTCTGATTTGCAACCTGCCCGACTTTTACCGGTGACCAATCCAAAACAGCGGAACTCTGCAGATAGCCTTTCTCTGTTTCGTTTTGGCTGGGATCGTAAGTTTTTACGGTAACATCGGTGATCTGCGCCTCAAGTACTGTTACAGGTAATATTTCTCCACGTAACTTTGCACCTTCCGTGACTGCATCGCTTGGCACGTATACATATATGCCGGCGTAATTCTTCTCCTGGTAAACGGAAAGAATATACTGGGTCAGGCCCTGGACCGTTCTTGCCGTCACCTGTCTTGACTGGCCCGGATCCAGGATTATGTCGTGCAGGACCCTGAAGTCGTAAAGAAGCTTACTCTCCGCCTCTACTAATGATTTATCAGAAGCGTTATAAATCAAAGGCATCTTCTTAAATAATTTGTCGGTTGATATCAGGGAATTGCCGCTGATTTGTAAATCTTTTACGTTGAACCGTGTGGTTGTGTCATTTGGTAAATTTATTTCCGAAATTGTTTCTTCGAGTTTAGCTTTGGCTTTCTCGACAGCTTTTCGTCTGGCTTCACGAGCCGCTTCTCTTTTTGCCTTCTCGGCCTCTTCTCGCATTTGCTCAATTTTTTGGGCATCCGGATCTAACCTCTCCCGGGCTGCTTGAGATGGAACAAAAAATAGTCCGGTCCATAACATAAAAGCAACAAGAAACCATGTTAATCTTTTAACGTTACCCATTTGTTATTCTCCTTAAAAATAAATCAAAAATAGTACACGTTTTTAGAAATGGCAATGATGTTCAAATATGGTGTTAATATTAAAATTCAAAAAACAATTTACTCCCAGTATTCACCAATCCATGACAATATTGAAAAGCTCTCCGACTCTCCTCGCAGGAGCTTTTAGCATTAAATCATAATATCAAAGTGTAATTGAGAAGTAAAGAGAAAAAAAATGTTTTTTTTGTGTTTTTTCGCGGTTATCAGTGCTGAAAATTGGGTTTTTTGAGGTCTTGTTCTGTCAAAGATTTCATGTGATGTCAGAAAGGAATTGTCGTGCTCACTATTATCGGACAGAAGAGCCAGAGTACCACCAATTATTTATGTTTATTTTAATTTCACAAAGATAAAAAAATAGACTTTACTCTATTTTGTCAGGAAGATTCCCTTGGAAAATACCAATCCGGCCTTGTTGATATTTCTCCCGCAGACATGTACATATCAGAACAAAGCAACCGAAGCTGTCACTCAACTTTGCCAAGAGCTGAACGGAATTGAGTTTCACATACACAAGCCGGAAGGCACGTTCTTTTTGTGGCTATGGCTTTGAGGAAGGCCCATTACAGATGAGGAACCTTATCAGAGGCTGAAACAAAGAGGCGTTTTGGTTGTACCCGGCCATTACTTTTTCCCGGGACTTAAGGCCAAGTGGAAGCACAAAAACGAGTGTATCCGCATCAATTACGCACAGGATGAAGAAATTGTTTCTGCAGGCCTAAATATTATAGCTGACGAGGTTAAACGCG
>JAUWLI010000106.1 GCA_030613765.1 Phycisphaerae bacterium | reverse complement strand
TGGATATGGATATTACCTGTGACGAATGTCATGGGCCTTCGGTCGAGCACATGCACGACGAGATGCTGATGACCAAGCCGGATCTTCTCTTCGGCCGGGCCGAGGTGGAGAAGATGTGTTCAAATCCGATGTGCCATAAGCCGGGCGGTGATCGCTATGTTTATGGGTTTGAAGATCACAAGGATCACGCGGCGGTAAAGGTCTTTCAAAAGAAATGGCTGCACCGCGTCCGTCCGAATGGGCGGTTCATCACAATGAAGTCTGTCTGCACAGACTGCCATGGAACGCACAATATCGTCAAAGATTTGGAAGCTGAGGCTGAAGCCAGGAAATGGATTGCTGCCTTCAATGGGCGCGATCTCACAGGTTGGCAACCATCGGGTGTTGCTTCATGGACCGTAAATCGTAGCCGGCTGATTGGGGCCCCTGGCGCCAACGGCAAAGGCGGCACTCTGTGGACCGATGCGGTCTATGAGGACTTTCTGCTTTCGGTGACTTTCCGCGCCGAATGGCCAATCCACGCCGGAATCTGGCTGCGCGCCGAAGGTTCCAAGCGGGGGCCACGGGTCGAGATATTCGAGAACAAAAAGCCAGCGACCTTTACAGGGAGCGTCTGGGTACCCGGTAAAGGATTAGCTTTGGCCAACCAGCGTGAGGACCTTGTTGACACCGAAAGCTGGAATACCATCTCTGTCAAGGTCGAGGGAAAGCGCTTCCAGGTCTGGCTAAACGGAGAGGAAGTCGGGGCTATCCGGGCGGATGGGCCTGCGAAAGGAAAAATCGGATTGCACATCGAGACACACCCGGCATACAAAGCGGCGAAACTTTCTGTCCGCGAAGTGCTCATCCAAAAGCTGGGTGAGCAGGAGAAAGGTGATACGAAATCCGGTACTAAACCAGCTACATCTAAATTGGAAAAATAGAACAAGGCTTGATTTGGGTACATTTATGTTCGTTTAGGGTGGCAGCAGACCTCTTATTTCCGATATCAGAAACAGCTCCAGCCCCGCATTTCGTATAGTGCCTCCTTCTTCACGAGATATGTTTCACCAGGCCCAGCTAATCATTGACTAATAAAAAGACCTTGATATCCGGAATATTGTTGGTAAACTGTCGGCCGTAGTTGGACGAACTAAGGGGTGAAAATCGGAAAATACTATGGAATTTCACTTTTTGTGCTAATGTTATGAGGTTTCGATAATGGCTGATTACTCAATAAGTCCGGAAGGTGAAAAATTCGCTATTCCCAAACGGGATGAATATGCTGCGGAGTTTAAGCGTATTGAATCGCTGGCAGAGGCAGCACGCAACGAGGGCAAAGAAATCGTTGTGGTAATGGGCGTTGGTTTTGTCGGTGCGGTTATGGCAGCTATTGTTGCTGATAGCCTCGACAAAGAGACCGGCAAGCCGAACAAGTTTGTTATCGGCTGTCAACGGCCCAGCACTCGCAGCTATTGGAAAATCCCCCTGCTTAACAAGGGTCAGGCGCCGGTAAAGGCCGAGGACCCTGAAGTCGAGCCGATGATAGCCCGCTGTGTACTGGAGAAAAAAACGCTCGTAGCCACCTATAACAGCGACTGCCTCAAGCTCGCGGACTGTGTGGTCGTGGACGTTCAGTGCGATTATACGAAAAAGGACCTCGGCAATATGCGCACAGGCAAAGCGGAAATGAGCGCACTGGAAGCAACAATAAAGACCATCGGTGAAAAGATACCCCCGAAATGCCTGACGCTGATTGAGACCACTGTTGCACCCGGCACAACGGAGTTCGTCGCCTTACCGATTATGAAGAAGGCCTTTGCCGCACGCAGTATTGACTCAGAGCCGCTGCTGGCACACAGTTTTGAGCGTGTTATGCCGGGAAGAAATTACGTTTCATCGATTCGGGATTTTTGGCGTGTGTGTTCTGCCTGTTGTGAAGAAGCGAAAGAGCGTGTTGAGAAGTTCTTGCGCCAGGTTCTAAACACCGAAGAGTTTCCGCTGACCGTTATGGACCGTCCAATCGAATCAGAGACTACGAAAATCGTCGAGAATTCTTTCCGTGCTACAATACTTGCGTTTCTTAATGAGTGGAGCTTGTTCTCGGAGCGTAACGGCGTGGACTTGACTAAGGTCATCAAGGCAATCAAGGTTCGGCCTACGCACAGCAACATGATATTCCCGGGCCCCGGCATCGGCGGATATTGTCTCCCGAAAGACGGTGGCCTCGGCCACTGGGCATACAAGCACATTCTCGGTTTCAATGACGACATCTTCAAGATGACTACAATGGCAATCGATATCAACGACACGCGAGGCCTTCATGTGGCGACACTGACAAGGGATGCCCTTAGAAATATGGGCCGCCAAATTGCCGGTGCATCTATATTGCTGTGCGGAGCAAGTTATCGCCAGGATGTAGCCGACACACGCTACAGCGGCTCGGAAGTAGTCGTTCGAAGGCTGACCGAGATGGGAGCTGAGATGCGCGTGCACGACCCGTACCTTGAGCACTGGTACGAATTGGAAAAACAGGATTCTTACCCGGCACCGGGCCACTCGTTGGCAAGGTTCTTCCGCAATCAGGATGACTTGGATAAAACTCGCGTTCAGCATGACCTTGCTGCTGTGCTTAAAGGCGCTAAAGGAATCATACTGGCAGTGCCGCACGCACCTTACTTGCAGCTTGAACCGGAAAAAATAGTCGAATGGGCGGGTGCACCGCTGGCGGTAATTGATTGCTTTGGGATTTTGGATGATGAGAAAATCCGCCGATATTTCGAACTCGGCTGTGAGGTAAAAGCTTTAGGCAGGGGACATATACAGCGAATAAAGGAAGAAGTTAGAAGGAGCTGAAAAATTAAGGATAAACGCATAGCAATTTTGGCGCCCGTAGCCTGGCGGACACCTCCTCGGGCCTATGGCGCATGGGAAACCGTGGCAAGTAATATTGCAGAGGGCCTCGTGGCCCGTGGATGGAACAATGTAACGCTTTTCGCCACAAAGGAATCTATCACAAAAGCAAAACTTGTAGGTTTTGTTGAAAGAGGCTACGAAGAAGAAGAAAAACATATCCCACTGGTCTCAACGTGCCTGCATATTTCAAAGGTGATGGAACGGGCGGATGAGTTTGACCTGATTCACAACAATTTTGATTACCTGCCCCTGACCTACCTTCCATTTATCAAAACACCGATGCTTACCACCATCCACGGATTTTCCGACACCGATATTCTCCGGGTTTACTATGACCACAAGGATACGTACTATACTTCCATAAGTGATTCCGACAGGGACCCCGGATTGCCTTATCTTGCGACGGTCTACAACGGCATCGACCTTTCCAACCTCACCTTCAGACAAACGCCCGGCGACAAGCTTGTCCATTACGGCCGCATAGACATGGACAAGGGAACACATCTGGCCATTGACGTGGCAAAAAAGGCCGGCAAAGACCTCATAATAGCCGGCATAATTCAGGACCAGAAGTACTTCGATGACCTGGTAAAGCCGCACATCAACGATACTTCCATCAAGTTCATCGGCCCCGTTAATCCCGTTCAGCGAGATGCGCTCCTTAAAGAAGCTTACGCCGTTATTCATCTCAATACCATACCCGAACGCTTCGGCCTGGTAATGGCCGAGTCAATGGCCGCCGGCGTGCCCTTAATTGCAATGGATTTGGGTTCGTGTCGGGAGGTTATCGAAGATAAGGTAACCGGTTTCCTGGTCAACAGTGTGGATGAAGCGGTGGCCGCTGTCGGCAAAATCGATAATATCGACCGTAAAAAATGCCTGCAGCGTGTGGAAGAAAACTTTACAATCGATTGTATGGTTTCGGGCTACGAAAAGGTGTATGAGGAAATCTTCCGGCGAGAATCTCAAAAACATTAAAACTCTGGGGTAACCCGGGGGATAAAACAAATGAACAAACAATTTGTCACACGCTGCGAAGGCAATCCCATCCTCACAAAGGATGATGTCCCCTACAAGGTCGAGACGGTCCACAATGCCGGCGTTACGAAATTCGACGGCCGATACATAATGCTCTTCCGCTCGCACCTCGATACCGGCAGGTCCATAATCGGCATCGCTGTTAGCGACGATGGCTTCAACTTCAAAGCCCGCCCTGAACCTTTTATCGTACCGAGTAAAGAACCGCCATTTTCCCAATATGAAGAATACGGCGTCGAAGACCCGCGCATTACTCTTCTGGAAGGCGAGTATTATATAACTTATAGCGCATATTCCAGACACGGCGTCCGCACCGGGCTGGCTAAGATATCGGATTTCAAATCGCTCGAAAGAATCGCCTTTATTACTCAGGCCGATTACCGAAATACCGTCCTTTTCCCCGAAAAAATCAATGGCAGATACGCCCGGCTGGACAGGCCTCATTCTGATATCAGTCCCTGGTCAATCTGGATTAGCTATTCACCGGATTTATTTCATTGGGGCGATTCAAAACTGGTAATGAAGACCACGGCTTACCACTGGGACGAGGCAAAAATCGGCCCGGGTGCACCGCCGATTCGCACCGATAAAGGCTGGTTGAGTATCTATCACGGCGTCTTCCCGACAATGGACGGCCACGTATATCGGCTCGGCGTCGCTTTACACAAACTGGATGACCCCTCTGTTATTCTCGGCGTAGGCGACCGCTGGATCCTGCAGCCCGAGGACCAGTGGGAGCTCGTCGGCTACGTGCATAATGTGGTCTTTACCTGCGGGGCGGTCCCCGAAGATGATGGAACGTTGAAACTCTACTGGGGCGGAGCCGATAAGGTAATGTGTGCCGGCACAGCGGCAATCGATGAGCTTGTCGAGCTTTGCCTGACCGATTCGAGACCGCCAATGTGATTATTTCATATCCGGATTTTCAATTATGTCAGCCATGATATATTTCCGGATTTATGACTGGATGAAATTTTTAGTTGGGACAGCCGAAGTACTCGTTGACGGCGATAAATTTAGCGCCATTGCAAATTCAGGCTATAGAACTGACGCTCGATTTTTATCAATTCTACTTTTATTCTTTGAAATGCTGGAAAACTGGGTCATCGCGAGATGTATTGGGATTGTCTATGGCGAGAGGCTCTTGTATAATCAAGTATTAAGTTTAAGCCAATAAACGGATTATGCTACTACTAATAGGTCGAGAGTAACGGGATAGACAGATACGGCAGTTCGATAATCGTCCACCTACCCGTAGTTAAAAAGTTTGAGGTCTTCAATCTGGACATGGTTCTTAACGATATCTTCTTCGGACGCGAAACATGCAAACAACAATTAGTAGAATAATGAACAAACCGAGGAGCACCCACCAGAAAAAGCGTTGTAAGCCACCTTGAGCAGAAGGGATTTGCTGAGCGAGAGGAGCTTCACGGCCAACCTTTTGAGGGAGGGCCTGTAACTTGTCGTCAATGTTTGTTACCACACGTCCGTCCCGCCACTCACAGCGAATTCCAGTGCCAACAAAGTCTTGGTGGTTTATTGGAGTTCCATCGGGCAAATCAGGCACAAATGCACCGAGTGCAGTAAAATTTGGGGCCAGATCGATAGCTAAACGTTTGTGTACTCGGCGGGCTGTCTTACTCAACCCCCCAGAATATGTCCAATTCTCTAATATAGTACAAGCTGTGGGTAGAAAGTAGTCACCATTTTTTTCAATTTTTATGGAGTCGCAGGTAAATGTATACGCCTCAAGCTTCACCGGCTGTGAGTCCCCAAGTACCACGGGGCTTTGGCTGGAAATAAGAGATGCACCATATTTGTCATTTTCTGTTTTGCAGACCACTATTTTTCTTGGTACGTACCCATATCGAGGGTCCAACCACAATCTGTAATGCCCGTAATCTCCCTTGGCTTCCACTACATAACACAGATTGCCGGCGATCTCCTCGGATGCTTCCATAAGCCGCAATTCGGATGAGCTGTGTAAGATATTCGGTAACGTGTCATCATCGACTGAAAGCTGGCCATCAAGTGATTCACCACCGTGTAGCTGCTTGTGAATATGCCGGCTCCACTTATGTCCATCTTGGCGATAAATAGGGAGGGAAGATGCCTCTGACGATCTTTTCATATATCTAATACCCCAATTATTTGTAATACCTCTGTATTCATAATGATTATACAAGATGTTCCTGTCCTTATCTAATTTTCTGGCAACACATTTTGTATCAATACGGTCATGGTCGCGGTAATGTTGAATCTCATAATTTCCGTACCGAGGCTCATAACCTGGCGCTGTTGATTCCACCTCAACGGTGGTTTCAGCCTTCAGGGAGAATACTTTGGTTACTTCGAGTGTTTTCTCGTAGTGGGCAAGAACATCTTCAACTGTAAGGTGCGAATTTGTTGCGCCCAAAAGTGCCCCAGTCGTGATTTGGATTAGACCGAGTATGATGAAAGAAAGCCGGGTTCTTACATAGTGGGACATAACAAAGTTTACCTCCTTTCTGCACTTGCAGGAAGAATTGACCTTCCTTGGCATTTGAGTTTCTCATTCTATAATACAACATATGGACGGCATCACGAACTCACACTGATGCATACATGCCGTAAGCAAATTCTCTTCAAACAAATGGCTTAGTTTATAAATTGTGATGCCGCCCACAGTCCTCTTACTGCGAGGTGTTACGAATGGACAGTATCGACTTATTGGATCCACGATCTACAAGTTGTCCCATGTCTTGTCTCGCAACTCGCATCCGAATCGCAATACGTTTCGCTGTGTACGTAATTATCACCATCGCCTTGGGCAACGTGCCAATAGCCACATACCTCAGAATTGTCGCATCCGAAATCCTCGCTGTTGTCATCACAGCAACACTCGTCCTCACCGCCTAATACAGCAAAGGCTTGCTGAGTAGTATCGAGTGCTATAGGCTGGGTGGCTGACCAGCATACAGTTAAGCCTATGGTCAACACGACAAGGAACGAAACTAGTGAAAAACTTAAAGCTTTCATAACAAACCATCCTTTCTCTTCTGAGGGAATGATTATATCCCCCGTAAATTCATAATACCATTTTTTTGAAAAACGACAAAACAAAATATTTTTAGCTATTTTCCCATTAGCAACACCTCCTTACAAAATAAAACCACAATTTGCCGTTTTCATCCTTCATAGCCATAATTACGTTGTAAAAACACTTGGCCTTCACTATATACTTGCCATAATTTGGCAGATTGTCAGTTAAAACTTAAGTAAATGTTTTTTCCTGATTTGCTTCAGCCCGATTTTCATCCTTTTCACTTCTCCCTTTTCACTTCTCCCTTTTCCCTTCTCACTTCGTAAATCTGTGCTAAACCTTAATAATCTGTGTCCTCCGCGGTTAAAAAAAGCACTTTTTTTGTTTACTTTTGTTTGGAAATCTGTTAATATACATGTATGTTTGCCGGCAGGCAAACGTAAACCGCCAGTAGGCGACAGATATAGCAGAGAACCGCACGTTTTCGTATCAGCAGATACACGCCAAAATAAGTTCAACTTGAAAAGGTAAAAGTACGCTAAAACAAGGCTATGAATCTAATTACGAAAATTCGTGTTAATTTATGCTTATTGAGCTCTTCATAGGTGCCTGCAAAGAACACGGCCCCGGCTTTCTAAATTCGTCATTCTCACTTCTAAATTCCTTGACCTTTGGCAAGTTCTATGCTATTTTATCTGCATAGCGTGCAAAAGAAATGATTTAATCTGTTTTCATTAATTCTTCAGAATGGAGGAAAAGCTATGCCATTCGATCCTATAGAAATAGGAAGTGCCGCTGTTGGTTTAATATCTCTTGTTATTGCAGCTACTCAGACAGTCAGATTGTCTCATTTGAAAAAGATGAGAATTGACAGTCTTCGTTCAGCTCTTCAAAATTGTCGTCTTACTATACTCGAATCAGATCGCATCCTTAACAACCGTGAAGAATACGGTTTAGAAAACAGAGGAGCCCTTATTAAGATACAAGCGATTCATTCAAATGCATGTGCCCTGCTACGATCGCTTTTCAAGGAATTATCTCAAGCAGACACACCTTATGATGAGAAAAAGCTTGAATTATACATCTCACTAGATTTAATAACGAGCAAATGGCTTTGGAAGCAAGCTGCCTTCTTCGTTTCAGGAGATAAGTTTCCGATTAATATGCCGGATCTTCCTGATGACTCTCCAGACTATATGGCTAAAGCAGGTGATTTTGAGAAAGAATCCGGAGGCTGATGATGAACTGATGAGGTGAAAAGATGGGCTCGACTATTCGAAATATTTATCTAGAAGATTATGACGCAATAAATGATTTTTGGAGAAAAATTGATGGGATTGAACTTGCCGAGTTAGAAAACAAGCAGAATTTTGAATTCTTCCTTAAAAGAAATGAAGGTATGAGCTTCTTAGCCGTTGAACATGAAGAACTTATTGGTACATGTTTGGGTAGTCACAATGGTAGACGTGGCTTTTTGAATCACTTGGCGGTCGCTCAAAGTCATCGCCGCAAAGGAATAGGCAAGATGTTGGTTCAGAAATGTATGGAAATACTTCAGGCTGAGGGCATAAAGAGAATCTACATATTCTTAGCTAAAGAGAATGTTGAAGCGCAATCGTTTTGGGAACATATTGGATGGTCGCAATATGATCAGTATTTGATGATGACCATCGAAACGGGGCCGAGGGGACGGCTATGATACTGCTTTTTGAAGGTCTTTCCGCGTGCCACAAAAGCGAAGTGAGACCTGCTGAAATACGCTCTTGAGTTTATCATGAGCTTGGGAGTTTACCCT
>JAUWLI010000263.1 GCA_030613765.1 Phycisphaerae bacterium | reverse complement strand
CTAATTCGGAGCAGAATTCGTCCGCGAAGATGAATTTCTTTTCCGCCGCCATTGCCATTGCCAGACGGAACCTGTATTTTTGGCCTTCGCTCAGATTGGCCGGTTGATTGAGAATGCAGAAGACATCGTTTAGCCCGGCGGTGCTGAGCATTCTAAGGCTTGTCAGTAAATCAGCTTCAATGCAGTCGATTAAGGTTTTATCTTTTGTCAGTTTTATTCGAGCCAGGTTCACCCTGTCCGAGGCCGGGATGGCTCTTTCCAGCTCTTTCAATAGAACACTTTTACCGGCCCCTGATGGTCCTGTGATATACACGATGTCACCATCATTGATTTCTAACCGGCAATTGTTAATGATACATCTTTTGGTGAGTCTGTCCGCGGTCAGGCCGAACATCCTGCATACCTGCACAACCTTATCGGTCAGCTTTCCCTGCCAGCGAAAACTTTTTGAAACATTGTATGTCGTCATAGCTCGTGACTCGATTCTCAATTCTTAATTCTAATAATCGGTCGGTTTACATTCGGAGGACTCAGTACTTACTGTCGCAAGAAACTGTTTGATTTTTTCAAGAGTTTTTCGAACGTGATAGAAACTCAAGTGACGTTTTACCGCGATTTTTTTTATCGATATGCCCAGTAGAAAGTGATCCCTTGCGATAGTCATTTCATTGTGGTTTAATTTGTTCCGGTATCGCAGGCAGTCTATGTACCGACCATCCATAAGACGTTCAGTTAGTTTACTTATTCTTCGAGCGATAATTGCCCTGCTGACGCCGGCCAGTTTACTTATCTGCCGAAGGCTATTGCCATTCTCCCAATACATTGTCATCAACACCTTGTCTTCTCCACTTAATATGCTTAACCTTTGTCGTATCAGATTTACTCTGTTTCGAGATTCACTATCTTCCTTCAGTCCCGCCTCTGATAAGTTAGCTTTAGATATTTTCATCAGTAATCCCGCTACTTTTCCTTCTTCCGGGATTGGTTTAACTTCCCACCCATCTTCTTCTTTTTCCTTTCTCAGCAGGGCAGTTTCCCGAACATTGCCACACCTATCATTTTTCTGTAACAAAACCTGGTACAGATCTGTTTGCTATATCCAGCGGCCTTTTTTGTGCTTTTCCGGCTATTTAACCTTTCTTTTAAGCCAAAATTGTGTGTATATACAACAAACATAAGAACTATGTTATCACGCTTGTTAACATAATCAAGCTTTTTTTATATATTTTACGAAAATTTTCGTAAGTTTGCTATATTTTAAACTTCCCCGCGACATGTTCTGCTATAAGCATGACTTATGATATTTTCCAGGGATGACTAAGGTCTCTGGATAACAGCAAAATACGTGCTTAAACCAATATTTTTGTAAATCTCCAGATTTTTTCGAAATGGATTGTCTGTGAAAATGCTGCTTTCGGCTGTCTATCTTATGGTGGTTGGCTCATACGACTTGCAGATATACCCCAGCCGTGGATCGAGCACATAAGAGACTCGACCCCCAAACGAGCACTTATCCAAGATGCTCAGAGAGTTAGAGTAGATGAGATCTACTTGAACTTGTCGATCATCTGCTGAGTCTTTTTTCGGTTCCAATTGCCGGGCTGGTCATAGTCCTGGTCGGCCTCCAGCTCATCGGCGGTTGGCGTCTTCGAAGGTACACCGTCGGGCGGCACATCTGCACCGGTAATCCAAACCAGGGAATTCAGTACAAGCTTGCGAAAATCATTGTTGGCCCAGGACCAATGCCAGTGGCCTCCAGTGAAACCAAAGCCTCGGCCACCATCCTGCCGTTCGTACGCCCACGCCACATGTTCCGGCATGCCCATTCTCGCGCGGACTGTGGGATTTCCGCTGTGAGCACCGTCACCTCTCTTGCGCGTGCTGTCCGGCGGAACAGCAGTAAGTATGGGCGCTACGTTCTTCATGTCCTTGACGAAGCGCATGTGGTAGTACCACTCGTCATCTATCGAGAAGGGCTTTACGCCGCGGGTTATTTGGTGTTTCGGCAGCTCTTTGAAGTCGGCCTTCCAGTGCGGATTTACCGACCAGTTGGTCTCGAAGTATCCACCTATCCAGTCAAGCAGGTAGTTGCCGGGCCTGCCCTTTGGTATCTCAACGCCATAGTGATAACAGGCTATGCCCACGCCCTTTTTCGCGAGCTTGTCTGCCTGCTCAAGGTGTCGCATTACCACGTGTCCACCGCCGCCATCGCAAAAGATTGCAACAGCGTCGGCGTTATCAAAGGCGGTGGGGTCTTTTGGCCAGCCGTTAGTGTACACAGAGGCCTGGATACCGGGCATATTTTCGTTGAGCATTTTAGCCAGCAGCAGCCAGCCGGCGTTATGTTCGTGAGCCCCGTAGCCGTGGCTGCGAGGACCGGCGACCATAACGACCTTTTTCCTTCCAGCCATTTTCAACCTCTTGAGTTGAATGTCTTTGAACTGGGCTGCCATTGGCGGCCCGACGTGAAGCTGCATCGCCAGTACGCCAGACCGGTCCTTGTTCTTCTCGTCATGGTCGACCACCTGCGCTGTAACCTTGCCGTTAATCGAAAGAGTAATTACGTTGCCGAGAGCTTTAATGTGGTACTCGTTCCAGCCGTCTTTGTTAATATTGGCCATCAGGGCGGCCGAGTCCCCAATCGACGTGCTGGTCTTTTTGCCGTCCGCATCGATGACAGTCTTTTGAGCGCGCTTTGCAAGCATTCCGCGGCCTCGCTCGTCGTAGAGGGCGCCGGCCCATTGACCACCCTTATCGATGTCCGCCTGATAACCGGCTACATGACCGTCTTTGGCAACACGGCTGCGGACCTGGACGCCGGAGTTGGCTCCCGGAGTGCCCATGATTCGATACTTGAGCTTCAACTCAAAGTCATCCAGCTCGCCCAATTGCCAAACGAGAAATTGATTCGACTTGACCGGATGCTGCTGAGTAGATTTACCGGTAATCGCCCCGTCCTCGACCGACCAGTAGCTCATGTCGGGTGCCTTCCAGCCATCGAGGTTCTTGCCGTTAAAGATGGGCTTAAAGCCATCCTCCTCGGCGGCAATGGCGGCATTCGTACTAAAGGCCGCCAAAGAGAACAACACAAAACAAACGAGCAGTAAATAGTTTGTACGCATAATAATTCCTCCTGTACAAGATAGGGACCACATTTTGCCACGTTTTTGCAAAATGCGAACCCATATAAAAATGTCTTTATGTCACTATGCTTAGCCTGCAGCCTCCCACTGTTCTCTAATCAACTTCAGTGCCTCGGTGTATACCTCTTCGGCGCTCGGGAAGAAATCGCGCCAGACACGTGTGGCGGCGGCCAGGTCCGGCAGCGCCCGCCCGAATGCCTCGACGACCATCCACTCGTCATAGCCGCCCGAGCGCAGCGCTTTGAAAGTACCAGGCCAATCGATATGACCCTTGCCCGGCGTACCGCGGTCGTTCTCGCTGATATGAACATGCTTGATAACATCAATGTTCGCTGTGATGCAGCCGACAGGGTCTTTTTCTTCGATATTGGCGTGGAAGGTGTCGTAGAGAACGCCAACGCTGGGGTGGTTTACCCGCTTGACGTAGTCCGCCGCGTCAGCCATTGTGTTGAGGAAATAGCACTCAAAGCGGTTGAGGTATTCCACAGCCAGAGTGATGTTGGCCTCAGCAACAAACTCGGCGGCCTTACGGTGCACCTCGGCGGCACGCTGCTTTTCGTCTTCGGTAGGCCCCTGGCCGGTGAAAACACCCAGCGGCTGATAGAACGGTCCACACAGTACGGTACTTCCCACTGCCGCTGAGCAATCAATCGCCCACTTGAGGTGCTCAACCGCCCCCTGGCGGTTCGCGGCATCAGCACTAATGGGATTGTGCTCCTCATCCGGAATGACCGTCACGGATGTGCAGCCGAGACCGTTGTCCTTGATTGCCTTGCCGACCTTTTCGAAGTGCTCGACATCCCCCTCGAACAAGGGCACCTCGATACCATCGTAGCCGACATCCTTAAGTGTTTGAAGAAGGGGCAAATGCTCCTCAGTAACGTGGGTGGTCCACAACAACATGTTAAATCCGACTTTCATTAGCGTCTCTCCTTGTGTAATTTGCGATTTTCTTATTTACTTGTTTTGTTTTTTGAACCGGCGTCAGACCTGCCGCCCATGCACAACCCCGACGGAACAGCTCCGCGGCACCCGGATTGCTGATGGCCTTGACGTCGTGGCCCAGCGCGCTGTGAAACACCCGGCCCTTGCCATAATTGAAGGTGAAGGCCATAGGGTAAATCTTTTTGTCTACCTTCGAGCGGGCAGTGGCCAGCATAGTGACAGGGCGGTCACCGGTCAGGCAAGTGTACAACTCGTCTTCGAT
The DNA here is from genome assembly GCA_030613765.1 of Phycisphaerae bacterium. Next base: position 229 of record JAUWLI010000263.1, on the reverse strand, counting down.
CTCGAAGGATTTCAGGCCCTGCGTGATAGGGTGGGGCACGTCGGTTATATTTACGCGGAAAGGTCCTCCGGGGTCGTGCGCCCTTGCTTTTGGGTCCCAGACCCGGCCGGCGAGATTGCGAAACTCGGGCCAGTCCTGGAAAGCACCACACCCAAAATGCACTACGAACAACCCTTTACCATCCTTGACACACTTTTGTAGATTGGCTCGCGCCTTTGGCCCGGGGGCG
>JAUWLI010000141.1 GCA_030613765.1 Phycisphaerae bacterium | reverse complement strand
TATGATAAATGCTTGTAGCTACAAACCTTACAATCAAGTGAGCTTTTCTTGTTTTTTGTGTTTTCTCAATGACTTTGTCAAAAATTCAGCCCGTTTTAGCAAATATCTGTTGTATCATTTAGTTTCCGACGTTACTTTATTCAACGTAAATTTTTTTGTAGGAGCCACATAATGAGTCGAAAACGTAACAATATTGAAAGATTATCTCATCACCAATTACCTAATACGCCATATGCAATATTTCTACTGCTTGGCCTTTTAGTGCTTCCCTCATGTCAGGGCCCGTCCGATCAGGGGCTATCCGATCAAGGACCATCAGAAATCAGCCTTTTCGACGGCAAGACAATGGGCCAGTGGGCGATTACCGACTTCGGCGGTCAGGGCAATGTCTATGTAAAAGAGAATGCTATCTATCTTGAAATGGGTAACGATATGACCGGCATAAACTGGACCGGCCCGGTCGTTCGCATGAACTATGAAATCAGCCTCGAAGCAAAGCGAGTCACCGGCAGTGACTTTTTCTGTGGTCTGACCTTTCCCGTCGGTGAAAATCCCTGCTCACTAATACTCGGAGGCTGGGGCGGCGAGGTCTGCGGCCTCTCAAATCTCGATTATTATGACGCCGCCAACAACGAAACCACGCGAATCGTCGCTTTTGAGACCGGCCGGTGGTACCACGTCCGGTTGCGCGTCACCCCCGACAAGATTGAAGCATGGCTCGACGATGAAAAACTTGTAGATGTAGTGACGACCGACCGAAAAATCGACATCCGCCCGGAAGTGGACTTATCTAAGCCCCTTGGAATTGCAACCTGGCAAACGGCCGGAGCTGTTCGAAACATCCGATTAAAAACGCTCACGGACCTAAGTAGCATTCTCTGAGTTATCCGGGGACAGATTGATTGTTTAATTTAAATCCTACTCGACCACTGCTTCGGTCTCGACCGGTACGCCCACTGCACGATGCTTGAACAAATCTATCTTCATCCACCTGTTGCTCTTGAATCGCCAGTAGTTCGCCAACCCTACGACGATAATGCTGATTGTAGCGACTATCCAGGGCCCCAATGCCTCGAGCTGGCCAAAAAGCGTAACTACAACTAAACCACCCAACCACAATATTACCACTGCCCCAAGCGCCGAGACAATCGCCAGCCATAGCGTATCACCAGCTCCGCGCAAAGACCCGCCGTAAATTATTCGTGCTGCGTGAAACACCTGGTATATGGCGGCACAAATCAAAATATTAGCGCCAACCTTGATGACTTCTTCGTCGGAAGACCAAAACGCCATCAAAGCATGTCTGAAAAAATAGAAACAAATCCCCACTAATCCCATATAAACCAGCGCCACCTTCAAACAAACACTGGTTTGCCTGGCTGCCAGCTCTTTCTTGCCCGCACCTATTGTCTTACCTACTGCTGCAGCTAAAGCAGTACCTATCCCCACAACAGGCATCACCGACAGGCTTGTGTACGAAAGCGCCGCACTTGTCGCTGCTAATGACTCCGTGCCGAATCTTCCAACGAGTGCAAACAGAATCATACCCCAGATTGCCACATTCATCATCAGACCAAATCCGGCAGGAAGCCCCACTTTCAGCAAATCATACATCTTATTGAAGTCCAGGTGCACCGCTCGCCGGGTCCTGAAAGTAGTATTCATACCGCTGCTCAAAAACACCGCCATATTTATAACAGCCGCGACGGTTATCCCGATAAATGTCCCCCAGCCTGCGCCTGCAATGCCCATAGGTGCAAAACCCAGCTTGCCGAAAATCAATATATAATTAGCCGCTACGTTGACCACTTGTCCACATAACGATGCAAACATTGTGATAGTTGGCCGATGTATACCCATAAAAAACTGGTTGGCTGACCAGTTGATGACGGCCAGAACATGGGCGTAAAGTATGATTCGAAAATATACCACTTCCATCTCAGCCACCGCTTCCGGTTGTCCCATCAACTTAAATATCCACGGTGCAGCCGGCCACATAATTGTTACCATTAACAGAAAGTACGCTAACCCCATGTATATTGTCTGCCAGAAATAATTCGAGCAGCTCCTCTTATCGCCTCTGCCAAGACTCTGGCTCACAAACGTGCTCAGGCTCACCATCGCGCCAATCGCGAAACCGCTGGGCAGAAAACTGGCAAATCCCGCCGGCAAAATCGCCGCCAGCGCCTCCGTCCCAAGCCGGGATACCATGTATCTATCCACAAACTGCATAATGGTGAACGATATGGTCGTCACTACCATTGGTGCCGCTAACTTCAGCATATATCTTAGTGAAGACTCGTCCACTATTTGGTCATGTGGAAGCAGAGATGATTTGTCACTCATTGACCCACACTTTGTTTATTCAAATTCAGTTTGTTTAATAGTTGCTCGGCAGAGATTCCCAATACTTGCACGCCCTTGATGGGATTGCTGTTGCCGGATACTATCTTAACTGCATTCTTTTTTACACCAAGTCGTTTCGACAGAAAATCAAGCAGACACTTATTTGCTTTTCCCTTCTCAGGTGCCGCGGAAACCTTGATCTTCACCATCTCATCAAGCAAGCCACAGACTGCCGTCCTGCTGCTGCCCGGCACAGCTTTTACGGCAAAAACAACACCGCCATCAATCTCTTCAATCGCAAAATTACTCATAGATCAGATTGTAGCCGGTAGGATGGATACAAAGAAGAAAATTGTGCTGCTCACTCGATATTTTCCCTGATATTCGTGCCGAGTGCCAGCTGCACGTACTTTTCAATTTGCTCGGCAAGCTCTCCCAGCAATTCGAGCTGGAAATCTTCGTAATGGCCCGCCACAAATTGTCCATTCAGGGCCTTCTTAAAGATTCTGACTCGTATAACAACCGGCTCAGCATCAGCCTTGCTAAAGTCACTGTCTTTATGCTCGCCGAGTTCAACACGCCAGTCTTCGCTGATAAAGACCAGGCACTTGCCGGTAAACACCGCCATCGGAAAGTAATCGCGTAGTAATTTAAGAGTTTCCATTTATACTCTGTTAATATTATTGCATTATTTAATTTTTATCTGCCGCTAACCGTTTTGCAAGTTGACGCCATGTGCTCATCGAACGTTTCAGGTTATCATGTGCATCGCCGCCTATACCATATCCCTGAAATCCTATCGGGCCGTTGTAGCCTGCGTCTTCCAGTGCCTTTAAAAAACTGTACATATCGAAAGTACCTCGGTCAAGTGTCTGTATGAGCTGCTTCCAGTTTTTACCACCGCTGTCCGCACCGTTGATACTCACCAGAGACAGGTATGGCATCGCCGATTTTATCAGTGGTTCCATATTTTTCTCATCATCAACCATTAGCCAGTGGCATAGGTTGAAAGTAACACCGACGTTTTTCCGGTCTACCTTCTTGGCCACTCGAACCGCATCTTCCACTCGCTCGACCCAGAATCTCTGGTGCGGGTACAGCGAGACTCGCAGTTTGGCCTCACCCGCCATGTCGGCAATCTCGCGTATGACTTCCACCGCACGCCCATCGCCTTCCGGCGAAGAAGGCTTATGCTTTTTGCTTAGAACGAACAGCCAGAGTACCGCATTGCGTCCCTTCAAAACTTCGATTGCTTCTTTTAATTCCGGCCCATACTTTTGCTGGTCCGCATCTATATTTGCTCCAAGATAAACAGCAAAAAGCCTCAAGCCATTTTTATCCAGCTCTTTGAGCATCTCCGCCAATCCCGGCCCCGCTGTACAGCCGATGCCGTCATATCCTAATTCTTTTATCATCTCTACTTGCTGTTTTGCCGTCTTGTGTTTGGCGTCTTTCGTTCCCGTATCCATCGCGAAGAACGGCAGCACCCCAGCCGGCTCGAACCATATATTACGATATGCCACAGGCCCGTGGTCGCCTTGCAGCATCAGAGGCCCGGTTGGCTTCTCGTCGTTATACGTGCTGGCCCGCGTCGGCCCGGTAAGCTCCAGGTCTGCGTGTACAACAATGCCGTTGTGTACAACCTTTTCAAATCTGGCGTTGGCGATTTTCCGCCCATCCTTGTCAAAACGCGGCGCCCGGAATATCACGTCATACGTTTGCCAATGTCCCGGTGCTCGCGAAGCGTTGACGCGCGGGGAATGGCCTTCGAAGCCCTTGTTTCTGTTATTATCCCACCGCTCATAAATACCGCCGCACTCAATGCCTGGGTATTTGTCTTTTTCCACACCGTAGCTGTCGTAGACCTGAATTTCATATCGGCCCATAAAATACACCCCGGAGTTAGACCCTTTGGGAACCATAAACTCGATATGGGCCCTGACGTCACCGAATTCCGGCTTGCTTATTATGTTCCTTGTCCTTCCGGTAGGCCCATTCAAAATGACCCCACTTCCCGTCTTGCTGCTTAGCGACTTCACGTTCTTCGGATTTGTAAAGGTATCTCCGACAATTTCCCATTGTCCGGTATTACCCCGCCATGTGGAAAAATCATCACCTACTAAGGAAACCTTGGCACAGGCTATTCCCGCCGAAAGTAAACAGCAAATCCCGCTAAATAGCACAATCACCCAAATCTCTTTGCCTCGAACTTTCATAATTCTTCCTTTTCCAATAATCATTTATCATTAATCATTTCATAAGTGCCACGGGCTCCGCATCGACCGTGACAGCATTCTATTCGCCTGCTCATCATTGATGAATTGCTCTTTCTCCGGGTTCCATCGAAGTTTCCTGTCCAAAAGCATCGAAATATTCCCGATATGAGCGATTGTAAAGCATCGCTGGCCAATCTCCGGCGGAAAATAGCAATCTTTCCGCGATTTCACACAATCGAGGAAATTACGTTGCTCGCCCGCTTTGCACGTATAAAGATGAACCTCATCCGGGCCGATCTTCGAATCCAGTATCGACTTCGGCTCGGCCTGCAGTGGCGATCGCCAGCCGACGTTGCCGATCCACCCATCACTGCCCTCGAATCTAAGGCTCGGTGTACCCGACGTAACTATCAGCTTAACACCGCTGGCATATTCATACTCGATTCTGTATTCTTTCGCCGTATCGTAAAGGCCTCCAGTACAGAACACACCCTTGCCCTCGACATCTACGGGTCCGGTGTATTCGCTGTCGTTGCCCCACTGAGCCCCGTCCAACAGGTGCGCCCCCCAGTCGGTCAATTGTCCGCCCGAGTAATCCATTACCCACCGCCACTGATAAGGGAGCTGGTCCCATCCCGTATAAGGCCTCAGGGGCGCCGGCCCAAGCCACATATCATAGTCCAGGCTCTCCGGCACCGGCATCGGCTTGGCGTTACCCGGATTGCCCGGCCCGCTCGGCAGCTCCACCCGAATCGTATGCACCTTGCCTATCCGCCCGTTGCGAACCAGCTCGCACATCCGGTGATACTCGTAAACCGACCGGTCCTCCGTGGACCATTGAAACACGCGCCCGTAGCGCTCTACCGTCTCGACTAAGATCCGCCCCTCGCGCACCGTCAGCGTTGGCTTCTCACACTCGACGTCCTTGCCCGCCCGCAGGGCCGCCAGCGATATCGGCACATGCCAGTGGTCCGGCGTCGATACCATCACTGCATCGATATCATCCCGCGCGATAACCTCCCGCCAATCCCTGTAAGTAGCACAATCCTGATTCCCGTACTTTTGGTTTACTATATCACGACCCTTTTTAAGATTATTGATATCGACATCGCAAACGGCGACAGCTTGAGCGTCATCGTTACCAAGGAACGTCCTCAGATTCATCCCAATTCCGTGGCTGCCAACTCCGATGAAACCCAGTGTAATACGGTTGCTCGCTGCAACACTCCCCGCCTTACCCAAAGCCGATGAGGCAGCAATGTATGGAAATGCCAGCGCCCCGGCTGTAATACCGGCAGCTCGTTTCATAAATCTCCGGCGCGTGATAACCGCTCTTCCATTCATTGCATAATCTCCAATCAAACACTCGCTTCTTAAAATGAGAGCAGACACTGCCAGATATACACATACCCTAATCCGTCAATATCTTCCCACACCTTCTGCACAAGCTCTTTATCGGCCTTTATTTCCTTCAGTTCCTTTACCTTCTCTTCCCAGGGAACACAAACACCCGGCTTTCTCTCTGGTCTCTTTGCTTCAGCCATTAATATACTCCATATTCACGTGTAAAATCTGTCATCGCTTTGATATTTTCAACCTTCGCATCGTTTTGAACGATAGCGCTGGCGTCCATTATATAACCACCGTCGCCGGCCACGCCGTCGATCACCTTCTTACAGCAATCGCGCACCTCATCCGGTGTACCCATTGAAAGCAGATAGTTCGGGATACCGCCGCTGATGCAGAACTTATGCCCAATCTTCTTGTGCACTTCGAATATGTCACCCATATCGACATGATAAACAATCGCCTGGTCGGGCAGCTCCGCGAATGAATCCAAATGGGCGTCCCAACTGCCCTCGGCATAGAACAGGACCTGGTGCCCGTTTTTCCAGATTTCCTCTACAATCGGCTTAAATGTCGGCCAGTAAAACTTCTCGAAATGCTCCATTGAAAAGAAGGGAACACACCCACGATGCATCCAGAGGCCAATCGGCACATTCTTGTCCGGGTCTGCACCTGAAAGTGCCACATGCGTTAAATGCGGCATCAACGCCTCGCAGGCCGCGAGAACTTTATCCGGCCGTTCGAGCACGTCACTGACAAGACCAAGGTACCCACGAAGCTTGTCCGCAATGATATCGAACGGTGCCTTTAGAATACCTGAGATGGCCGAGACCGTTCCCGACTCCGTCCTCATTCGCGCAATCTGTGTTCCAAATGCGTTGAAATAACTCAGCATCGCCATCCCACCTTTCAAAAACGACAGGTTGTTCCGAAAGGATGTCGCCTCTCCCTTCGCACTAACATCGGCGGAGACACGTGGAAGCCAGACGTTGAATAAAAAACCCGTCGGGTCCTCGATAAGCGCATCGTACTCGTCCGGCTTCATAAATGCATCCTCTTCGGACGGTTCCCTGTACTGAAAGCCAAAGTCCGGCGCCACATCGATTCCGGGAACCCCGTAGTACTTCATCCCGATTGCCTGTGTCAGCCCCGTCCACACGTAGACCATATTCGGGACGATGGCGTCCCAGTCGAAATCAGCCGCGCACTTGCGGGCGGCGGCAAACGCCATCTCATAATCGTGTGTTACCTGCTGACATGTGTACCCGGCGTATTTGGCCGTAAATTCCGCCATAAAAGGGCGAATCGGAATCTTGTCCGGTTTCCCATTCCGCATCGCCGTAACGTAGCGCTTCAACCGCTCAGCATACAATTGCTCCATATCCTTTGCCATCCTGCTCTACTCCTTACTTGCATTCGATTGGCTTTACACAGACGATAGACTATGATGGCCTGCCACCATAGTCCGTACAAGCATAACCCAATAGCATGAAAACGTCAAGCCGGGCTTTTTCT
>JAUWLI010000342.1 GCA_030613765.1 Phycisphaerae bacterium | reverse complement strand
CAAAAGAAAGGGCTGCTGAAATAAGTAAGCTTCTATATGGCAAAGTGATTGATAGAATTAAGCATCCAAGTTATATTGGTTAAGTTGTCTTTATCGTAAGCCAATAAGTGGTATATGGGAAAAATGGGTCAGGGGCTTTTTTTATCGACAGTCAATTACAATTTGTTAATAGTCAGGCCTGTATATACTTTTGGATAAAAATAAGTTGACTTTTGCGGCATTTTTTCGCCGGCATCAGTAACCATTTTTAGCTGTTCCATTTTCGGCGGATTTACCAAAAATGCTACTTGTTTCCGGCCGGCGTCGACTTTGGCGATTGACTCATCAACCGCGCTGCCGGCATCTTTTATGTATTCGACGCTGCCACCGAGTGCCAGTTCTTTATCGCCGATTCCCAATAGTTTTTCGAGTACCAGTTTATGCAACACAGAGACATTGAGCGACTTCCAGGCGCTGCTCATATCCGAAGCTACTGAGTCCATCACCTGCATGTCTTTCAAAACGGCTATATAGAAAGCATTGTTTCCGCCATAAATTCCCAAAGCATTTTTATCTCTGTCTACCTCAACCTTCATTCGTGCCAGCATCTTTTGTTTCGCCTCTATCTTGGCTTGGGATGAGTCAAACTGGAACTCGGTAATCTCGAAGTTCTCTTTGAGAGCGACAATGAGTTTTTCAAACTGGAAGTTTTCGAGGTTGCCAACAAGGCGGTGGGTAGCCAAAATTGTCAGCCCCTCGTTGCGCGTATTAACAAGAGCTGTCATCTGATAGCCGGCTGCCGGATTGTTAGTTTCCTTGTAGTAATTCAAAGCCGTCTCATAGCGATGATGGCCGTCTGCTATGATACAGTCTTTATCTGCCATCATCCCGGCAATGGCATCGATACTGTCCTTTGTGGTTATAGCAAAAAGGCGGTGACGAACATCTTGTTCGTCTGTGTAATCAATGAGAGGCTGTTGTGTGGTTGTGCGCTCGACAATTTCGTCTGCGATCTTCTGCTCATCCTCGTAAAGCATAAAGACCAGCCCGAACTTGGCCACAGTTGCTCTTTTAAGATTGAGCCGGTCAACTTTCGGCTCATCAAGCGTCTGTTCATGAGGCTTGACAGTCTTGCCGAATTCTTCGAGCCTGGCCAAGGCAATAAAGCTGCTTCGTTGGAAATGGTTGCCAGCCACCTCAAAATCCTGGACATACGCGTAGATAGTTTCTGCCGAATCCTGTTTAAGGACGCCTTTCCCTATCCAGCCTGTGAGGTAATCGGCAGCCCTTGTGTATTGATTATTTTCGTCATTGTCAAAAGAGGTAGTTTTTCCTTTGATTATGCGAACGATATTATACTTACTTTTCTCGTAGAGCTGCTCCTGCTGCGCAGGACTGATAACATCATACGGGGGAGAAATGCAGCTTCCCACGTCGCCTACTACGCCAGAGTCAAACCTAAATGCTTTGAACGGCTTAATTTCCATTGTTAGTGCCTTCAAATCCTGTTTGTTTTGTTCTAATATTAAACTTCAGACTCTCTTATAATAACTCTCAAGATTTAAGAGCCCTGTAAAATACTAAAGAAGGAGAAGGTTGTCAAATGCGAAGATGGCTTGTTTTTTTCAAACGATACAGGGCAACAAATATCCGATAGCTATGACGTTTTCTTTTTCGCCAAATAATCGTTTATGGCAGCGGCGGCGATTCGGCCCTGGCCCATTGCGAGGATCACGGTGGCGGCACCGAGAACGATGTCTCCGCCGGCATAAACACCCTCTAACGAGGTTTTGCAGTTCTCATCAACGACTATATTGCCCCATTTATTGAATTCCAGGCCGGAGGTGGTCTGGCGAATCAACGGATTTGCAGTATTCCCTATCGCAATAATCACCGTATCCACATCGATTTGGAACTCCGAGCCTTCAATGGGCAGAGGCCTCCGTCGGCCGGATTCGTCCGGCTCGCCGAGCCGATACTTGAGACACTCAATGGCAGTTACCTGGCTATTTTCATCGCCGATGACTCGTTTTGGACTTCGCAATATATGAAATTCAATGCCTTCCTGCTTTGCATGGTGGACTTCTTCGACTCGGGCAGGCATTTCCTTTTCGGTCCTCCGATAGACCAAATAGACCTTTTCTGCTCCGAGTCTTACAGCCGTTCTGGCTGAGTCCATAGCAACATTGCCGCCTCCAACAACGGCGACCTTTTTCGAGCGAGCAATGGGTGTATCGGCACCAGAGCCAAAGTCGTATGCCCGCATAAGATTTGCCCGCGTGAGGTATTCGTTGGCACTATATACGCCGACAAGAGACTCGCCTTCGATACCCATAAACCTTGGCAGGCCTGCTCCGACACCAACATACGCCGCATCGAAACCGTCTTCTTTCATCAATTGCTCGACAGTTCTTGTCCTGCCGACCACGAAATTGCAGACTATTTTGACGCCCATCTTGGTCAAGGTATCGATTTCCTCTTGTACGATGGCTTTAGGCAGTCTGAATTCCGGGATTCCATAGACCAACACACCGCCGGTTTTATGAAAGGCCTCAAACATAGTAACATCGTGCCCGGCTCTTCTGGTATCCGCGGCAGCAACGATGCCACCCGGACCTGAACCGATTACAGCGACCTTCATTCCTGTCTCGGCTGCAACAGCAGGAACGCTCTCATTATCCTGGTCAAGATCGGCAACAAACCGCTCCAATCGGCCGATTGAAACGGCCTTGGTCGGGTCCTTGAATTTAAGCCCGACGGTGCATGTTTGCTGGCACTGGACTTCCTGCGGACATACCCGGCCACAGACGGCCGGCAGGAGGGAGTTTTCTTTGATGATAGCAAGGGCTTTCTTGAAATGGCCATCGGAAATAGCCGCCACAAAATCCTGTATCCTTATCTTGACTGGACAACCCTTAATACAAGGGGCCTTTTTGCACTGCAGACAGCGCATTGCTTCGAGTCGAGCGTGGGTTTCGGTATAGCCGGTCGCTACTTCGTTGACATTAGCTCTTCTTTTGATGGGGTCCTGCTCGGGCATGTCCTGAGGCGGTATTTCGTATCTTTCGGTGGGTTTAAGCTTATCGGTTTTTTGCTTTTTTACAAGCTGCTGCAGAAGCTCCTGTCTTTCTTTGTCCGTCACTGTAACAAGTCCCTAAGAATCCATTATTGATAATTGCACAAAACGTTGAAAGAAGTCCATATTCAATATTCTATTTGTCCAGGCCGATTTTGCATTTGTGTTCTTTGTACTTTTCGTAGGCCTGTTTTTCCTGGTCTTTATAGGCGTTTAATCTTTTCATCATCAAATCGAAGTCGATTTTATGGCCGTCAAATTC
>JAUWLI010000042.1 GCA_030613765.1 Phycisphaerae bacterium | reverse complement strand
ACAAGTGACAGTGAATACAAAATAGGCAAGTCATTGAGAGAACAGACTCAGGCCAAAGTGAAGGATTTATGCAGCCGGTTCCCTATGCGCTAAAGCACTGTCCCAGGGCTGTAAACCAGAAACCTGATTACCTTAATACAGGCTCCCTTTCTTTGTAATTTTTTCCTATTATCAACTACCTGCAATTACAATCCCTCGGAGCTATTGTTGTAAAGTTGTTGTATTTCCTGGGCAGATAAGGCTGTATTAAAAATTTTAACATCGTCGATAATACCGTCGAAGTAATTTGAAGGCGGATTGCCGGCAAACTGAAGGGCCCCTATTTTTAAATTATCAGGATTTATAGCTCCGAGTATTTCTGAGCCGGGAATTCCACTATCGCCATTGACATAAATGTTCACAGTATTTCCTTCTCTGACACCTGCAATGTGACACCATGTGTTTGTTGTAAGAGCATTCGTATAATCTGCATGTGCAGTATTGTGAGAATTGTCTCTCACAGTAAAACCAATATTTTCATTAAATTGGGTAATCTGAAATAAAACCGGATTACCATCAATTGAATGTCTGTATGCTGAAATTATCTTATTTAAAGAAATTGTATTTGTTTTGATCCAGGCAGAAAAGGAATAATTTGTTTCCAAATAGTTTTTGACGGTATCTGCCATATCGACATAATCATTCAATCCATCAAAGCTCAATGCGCCGTCGATTTTACCTGTTGTCCATGTTGCCCCGTAGACGATTCCATGATTAGTACCGACTGAGTCGTATGCAATATTTCCATTTCCTTCGTCAAACTTCCACCAGCTGACACAATAAAGAGAAGTATCGGCCCATGTTTTAAAGCTCCAGATATCACCTTTATGTATATTTGAGTCAGCTACTTCATCGATTCGCCAGTAGTAAGTAGTTTCAAGATCGAGGCCGCATGGGTCAAAGCTGTTTACATCGTAATTGCCCTTGTATTCGTCGGAAAGAGTATTGGCATCGTTCACATCGTTGTAGTCCATGCCAAGATACACATCGTGCGAGAGAGCGTCTTTTCCCGGCGACCAGCTAAGCACCACATTCGGGTCCACGTATGTCGCACCATTGGTAGGTCTGGGATTAAATGCTTTGTTACCAATCCATGGCTGAGAGATTTCCCTGATTTCTTCAGCAGATAAAGCTCTGTCGAAAATTATGACATCGTCAATAGTGCCGTCGAAGTAATTTGAAGGTGGATTGCCAGCAAACTGAAGGGCCCCGATTTTTAAATTATCGGGATTTATAGCTCCGAGTGTTTCTGAGCCCTGAATTCCACTAACGCCATTGACATAAACATTCAAAACATTTTCTTCTCTGACACCTGCAATGTGATACCATGTGCTCGTTGTAAGCACATTGGCGTAAACTGCCTGTGCGGTATTGTGAGAGTTATCTCTGACAGTCAAACGAATATCTTCATTAAAATGGTCAAGCTGGAATAGAACAGGATTAGCGTCAATATTATGTCTGTATGCTGAGATAACCTTATTTGAGGAAGCAGTATTTGTTTTGATCCAAGCCGAAACGGTGTAACTTGTTTCTAAATAATTTTTGACGGTATCTGCCATATCAACATAATCATCTACACCGTCAAAGCCCAGTGCACTGTTGAATTGTCCGGTCGTCCATGTGGCTCCGTATATAGTTCCATGATTGTTGCCAATCGAGTCGTATGCCGTTGTTCCACTGCCTTCGTCAAACTTCCAGTGCGAAATCGGCTGCAGCCACCAATCTTCTTTTGCCATCCAATTATCAGCAAAGAAGGCAAAGTCACCCATTTCAACCATTCTGCTGAAATTAAGGTCGGTTTTCTCACACCAATAGGGGATGTTACAATCTTCGCACAGCCAGTTGCGAGTGAATATAGCCAAATCGTTCTTATCCACGCAATAATCCCTATTGAAGTCTCCCCAGGGCCAGCATGGAGGATACCTGTTCAAATTGCTTTGCTCAAAGAATACCGGCGGAAGCCCTCTACCGCGTGAAAGTCCTACGACTGAAGCCGATGGAGCAATATCCAGCCAGGTAATACGTATAGTGCCGTCGACAAAGAACATCTCGACCTGGAAGCTGATAGTTGCATCCTTATCCTCCCACAACGGCACATTCTGGAAGGTTACCGTTACTTTATCATCAAGCTGTTGATAGGAAATACACTCATCATCGGGGGGATTAAGGTCGGCAAACAGACCGGATATGCGCGGCATGGCAAAGTGATTTTCCAGTAAAGGCTCAAATTGCATATCACCTTGCCCGAATGTAATGTAGCCATTGCTGCCGATGTAAAAGCGGTCATACCACTTTCCGTAGAACAAAACATTTGCATCGCTTAAAATAATCTCGGCGAAATCATCGTCCCAAAGCGGAACATGCGTCCCGCCATTGGGGTCCTCTGGAAATTGGTCGACTCTGTCCCTACAGGCCTCGTAGTATGCAACTGAGCCATCGGGGCTGAATGTCAGCGTAAGGCCATACAAATCACTGCCGCGGTCGCTGAAAGATTCGGTGAAGCAATCCGGCGGTTTCACCGCCAGGCTGATAGCACGTGGTTTAATACTGCCGGAGTCTACATTCTGGAATGTCAACATGTGGATATAAAGATTGGGGTCAAGCGAATTGGCCTCGGCTGAAATGCAGATATTCACGTCTATTGTTTCATTTGGATCAAGAACTCCCTCATAGGGGAGCACTTCAAGCCAGTTTTCTGTCTCAAATGTTGTCCAGCTCACCGGTCCTGTTCCATTGTTTGTCAATGTATAGACTGTGCACTGCGGTTCAAACGGTCCACCTTCTGTTCCCATTGACTCAAAGCCTTCGGCCGGAGTAACCTGAAGATCGTCTGCCTTTACAATCATTGTTACCGGAACAAATCTGGGGCTCCCGGGCTCGTTTGAAATTATCACAATCTCCGCTTGATAGGTCCCGGGCGCCAGCTCCATAGCGTCGAAAGTTATACTTATATCACTCGATTCTCCCGGAGTGATTGTACCGGCTTCAGGTTCTATCTTTATCCACGGGGCCTTTGTTTCTAAAACTGCTTTGTATAGATTAAGTCTGCCTTCCGAAACACATAGTTCGGCCAATGTTTTATCGACCGTCCGCAGGACGATATCTTTAACCTCATTATTACTCATTACCGGATTGGTTGACCACAAGAGTGCACAGGCACCCGCCACATGAGGTGTCGCCATGGATGTGCCGCTATGAATCCCATATTGGTTCCCCGGTTCGCAGCTCAGGATGCTGCTTCCCGGTGCTCCGATGTCAACGCTCTGAGGTCCATAGTTCGACGCCCATCCACCATGGGCCGACCTCCTGTCATCTGAATCCGTAGCCATTACGGCAATAAGGCTCTGACAATCGTAACTTGAGGGGTAATGTGGGTGCTCATCATTATTGACACCGCTATTGCCGGCCGCTGCTAAAAACAACATCCCGGCAGCTCCTGCCGCATCTATCGCATCCTTGAGCCCCTGACTATAACCACCGCCTCCCCATGAATTACTCGACAAATTTGCACCCATAAGAGTACTATATTCCACACATTTAATCGCATCATCTGTCCAGCCACGACCTCCTGAGTCGAGGAACTTTATCGCCATTATCTTTACATTCCAGCAGACACCTGCCACACCTTCACTATTGTTACCAACGGCACCGATCGTTCCCGCACAATGTGTGCCATGATAATGGTCGTCTATAGGGTCACCATCGTTGTTACAAAAGTCATAGCCATAAATATCATCCACGTAACCATTGTTATCGTCGTCCACTCCGGGAGTTCCATTAAATTCCGCTTCATTTACCCACATGTTTGCCGCCAGATCGACGTGGGTATAATCGACTCCCGTATCAATGACGGCCGCAACGATTTCGCTGCTGCCGATTGCTATATCCCATGCCTCTGGTGCGTCGATGTCAGCGTCGAACGTGCCGCCGGTCTGACCGGTATTATGCATACCCCAAAGCTCATCAAATCTCGGATCGTCAGGAAATGTCGACAATGCCTCCACTTCATAGTTAGGCTGGGCGTACAAAATCCCATCCACGCCGTTGAGAGCGAGCAGCGCATCTTCCACCGTCGTCCATGCCGATAGTTCAACCACGCTTAAACCGGGCACAATCTTAAAATCGTATTTTATCGTGCCTCCTCCAACGGTGCCCAGAATTTGGTTTCTTTCCGCCATACTGGATATTCTTCCATCGGTGTTTGCAGCAAAACGCACAATCAGCTCGCCCGGTTTGTAAGGTGATTGGCCGACCAACGTGAAGTCGTGGTCTAACGGCAGAGAGAAAATCCCGCTATTTCCTGCAGTTGTTCCGCTGTCAATTCTTTCTCCCGCCTCTGCCGGGGCGGCAACTTGCCGGGTTCGGATCATAAAGTTTAAATCCTCCGGCATATTGTTTCCGATGGTCAGTATCTCTGTCGGACTGAGTCCCTCTATTGTATTTACATCAAAACTACCCGGGCTGATCCAGACGGGAGAAGGATTAATCGTCAAAGTTACTCCTCGTGTCTGTTCTTGCGCGTTCGTAAGGTCGGTAAACGTCAATGTATCAGTATAAATTCCAATTCCCAGCGAATTCACCTCTGATGTTAGACTAACCGTAACTACCGTGGACTCACATGGATCCAACAAACCAAACTCAGAGTCCAAAACCAGCCAGTCGGCTGTTTTAGAAGCACCCCAATAAATGAAACTTCCACCGCTATTTGTTAACTGATAGTCTTTGGATGATTGTGTGAACGGCCCACCCATCTCACCTGATGGTTCGAAGTCTTCTACGGGTGTTATTTCGAGAAGGCCTGGGACGGCAGTTATCGTTAAAACCGCTTGTCGTGTTTGTTCTTCATTGTTAGTTATGTCAATAAATGTAATAGTATCGGTATAAACTCCGCCTCCCAGCGAATTTGCCTCTGATGTCAGACTCACCGTGACTATTGTGGACTCATGTGGTTCCAGTTGCCCCCAGCCGGGACCCAAATCCAGCCAGTCGGCTGTTTCATCAGCACCCCAGTAGAGCGAATTTGTCCCATTATTTGTCAATTCATACTCTTTGGAAGACGGTGAGAGTGGTCCACCGGCCTGGCCCGACGGCTCAAAATCGTCCACAGGAGTGATTTTGAGGTCTCCACCCAAGACAGCCTGAGAAGCCAGAAGAATAAGTGTCAGGCTAAGGATACAAAAGTCCATCTTTCCCATTGTTTCTTTTGTTTTCATGATTTTTTCCTCCATAATATTGAACACATGCGCCCGGTTAACAGGTTTTGTTAGGTCTCATGTTGCCACTCTTTCACTCTATACAATACTGCATTATATACCAGACAGGCTTTTCAGGCAAGTTTTTTCCATTTTTTCGGACGTTTTTTTGAGCATTTTTGGAGGATTTCTATGGTTTATGGTCTTTGGTGGGAAGATTTTGCCGTATTGAAATGGTATAAATAGTAAGCAAAATAGGTGAGTCGTTGAGAGAACAGACGCAGGCCAAAGTAAATGATTTGTGTAGCAGGTTCCCTATGCCTTAGGAAACTATCCCAAGACTGTCGCCTTAGTTGATACTATCTGGCTTTCAACCGGACAGTTGTAGTTAACTCGATATGAAATTACTCTACATCAGCAATGTCGCCTTCAGGCCTGCCGACAAGATAGATTCTGTTTTTGCCGCTGCGTTTAGCTTCCAGCAGTGCCTTGTCTGTCTGCTCAAAAAGCTCCTGCACTGTTGAACAACCGTTGCCCAGGCTCGCCAGCCCGCCACTTATTGTCAATACTCCTTTACCTTCCGGGCCTAACAAATGTAATTCAGCTTTTCCTAATTCTTTTTGGAATCGCTTTGCTACAGACATCGCCTCTTTAGGATGTTGCGCCATCGCCGAGCGCCTCTCTGAGCCCTCAGCCGACATCCCAGCCGACTTAGCCTGCGGTTCATCCCAGAAAACAACAGCAAATTCATCGCCGCCAATCCTGCCGACAACATCGTGGCCGCGGCAGCAGCGCCGCATTAAAACAGCAGCCTGACTTAGAATTTCGTCTCCAGCCGAATGACCGTAAACATCATTGTAATGTTTGAAGTTGTCAATATCAAAAATAAGCAGTGTTACACGCCCATTTTCCTTCATGGCATGTTCTATAATTTGCCTGGAAAACTCCCTTATATATCTTCGATTCTTCAGGCCCGTCAAATCATCCTCTGTAGCCAACTTTTCAAGATGTCTTATCTTTTTTTCTATCGCAGCATCAACAGCAATTTGTGTCACAGTTCCGGTTGCCCGTTTGCCGTGAGGGAACATAATGAATTCGTAGAACCGTCTCGCACGGATTGGACAAATCACATAATCATCCGCTGCCCCTGCACGATTGAAGGAATCTTCAACAAGTTGCATCGCAATCGGCTCTTCCCACATCTGCGCCAGAAGAACAATTTTTGCACCTGCCTTAACCTCACTCAGGGCTTTGAGAGCCAAGCTTAATTTAGAGGACAAGCCGGACATTACGATAGCGATCGCTGCAAAGTTGTTCTTCGATGCAGCCTCGATTGCCTCAGGCATATTAGGAGTAACCTGGCAGGGCAGTTCTCCGACAGCCTCGACATCTAAAAACGCCCTGCCAACATCGCCTATCAGCAGAATCTTGGCGGCATTTGAATCAGAGCGAATTCGCATATTAAATGTTCCCATTTCTCCAGTTTAGCTAATATCCTGTGATAGAAACGTGTAGAAAGCACAAAAAACTATCGATTGTCGCTTTCCATGATAGCATAATTTGTAGAAAAGTCAACCCCAATCCCCACCTGTCAAGCCGCTTAAAATCTAATCAACTACAGGCAGGTCATCCAGAATCTTCTGGGCCTGCTCAGTAAAGATGCCGCCCGGATACAAGCTGATAAAACTCGTCAAAATTGCTCTTGTCTCAACTAAAAGCTTCTTCTTCAACTCTACATTTGACTTATCCTGCTGGCTCCACTGACGTCTCTTCAAAAGACCAAGTTCGTATAATGCCTGCATCCCACCATCGGTACTCTGGAAGTCGCGGTGTAATTGGGCTAATTGTTCAGCTCGAAGTTGCTCATCAGCAACAAGTTTCGCTTTAGCCAACATAATATTGTCACGGAGTGGGTCCTTGTCGCCCATCTGTTTCAGCAACTCGTCGAGATGCCAGGGGAAATCTGCGCTGTGCGGGTTTAACATAACAAATCTCGCCAAACGTTTCTCTGTGTCCGCCCCCCCGACTCGATTTTCCGGGCCTATAAGGTTCCGCAACAGATTTAATTTGCTTTGCAACTCTGTCAATTTAAACGCCGTCATTGTCGAATCAGCCACTGGACGAAATGGACTAAAGAATGTATCACCTGGTGGTTGGTCTTTCTCGAGTAGTTTTAATTTTTCGACAAGTTTACCTTGTGCCTCCTTAAGAAGCTTGTCAGCCTGTCCAAACTTAACTCGGCCGGCCAAATCCTTTGCAATACGCCATCGTGCCTCAAGTGACTCGCTGCTGTCTGGAAACTGTTCATAAAGACGATGCCATGTCGGCAAAGAATCACGATGTGGATAATCATTATAAAAACGCAGTTTTTCTTTTTGATCAAGGATATTGTAGTCCGGCCGATATTCACTCAGAAGAGCCTTGTAGTAAAGCGCTATAGGCATCCGAGGGCTTTGAGAACGACGCGATATAAATGACTCGTATTCTTCGAAAAGCTGTAGTTTTTTCGCGCGAAAATCCAGTTCCCCAGGTACTATAAACCAACTCGGCCAATGGCCATAGCTTAGCTGTTTCTGGATTTCCACTTTCAACTCTGCACGCAGCAGTATCGGGTCGGTGGAGTAGAAGGAACTCGCAAGATATTTTTTAACACCAGGGTCTGTAAGCGTCTTGTCAAACGCTTCTCTTATGGGGTGCTCGTGAAATTCGATTGCCTGTTCCGGATCATTCTTGGCCACGTAGAGCTGATAGTCAAGCTCATCAAAGCCTATTCTTATTTCAAAAGTCACGATTGCCAACAAAAGGAAAACTAAGGTAAACACCCAGACCAGGCCCGGCTTATAACGCGTATAATGACCTATGCCCAGAACCAATGCCGCTATTGACAAACCAATAATCCAGGCACAAATCCAGGGCGCGAAAGAAAATCCTAATTTAATAGGTTCTAACTTCCAGGCGCCACCGAAGTATCCCCAGTAAAGAAGCTGCGGCGCTGTGCATAACGCTACTGCAATAATGCGGGAGCGAAAACGAAGAGGACGGCATGCCGCAGCAACACAACTAACCAAAATGCAAACCGCAAAGCCCGGCATATCGGCCAAAAAAAACACCGCCAATATAAAAGGAAAACTGTAACTAAAGCTCATAAGCTGCGATACCATCACAGGTACAACCGCAATAATACCCATGAGAAGCCCTAAAACAAGAATCTGCCAGGGATATTCAAATATGCTCACCCCCCTGCTCGCCCCGGTGATAATAGACTGGCCCAAACGCCAAAATTCTGAAGAAGTCGGATTGTGGGGATTAATCGACCAGAATGCGCCGGTCAGCATCTTCGACCAGAAAAGGCAACTAACACTAAAGGTCACAAATGAAAGCAGCCAGCACCTCAAAACATTTTCATGGCTATAGTGCAACGTAGGGCCAAAAGCCATAAAAGACTTCGAGGCTACTCCCGGCTTTGGCAGGGATGAATCTGAACCTGCCGAAGCAGGGGATGTTTTTTCCGCCTGTTTATTATTCATAAACCTACCTTCGAGACCCGATTCTCGATTTTGTCTTACGAGTTCCGAGTAACGAGCATCGGGCTATGTTCCTTCACCACTGCTGGCAAGATATTCGATTTGTTCAGCCGTAAGTTTGTCTATCCCAATCGACATTGACTTAAGTTTGAGCTTGCTTACTCGCTGCTCTATCTCTATAGGGACATCGTGGACCGCAACGGCAAGCTTGCCCTGTTTTTTCATCACATATTCAGCCTCTAATGCCTGCGTCGCAAAGCTCATATCCATCACACTTGCAGGATGACCCTCAGCCGCCGCAAGGTTAATCAACCGCCCTTCTGCCAGAAGGTAAATTCGCTTGTTATTCTTTAGGATATATTCATCGACATGGTTGCGAACATTACGGCTTACCTTCTTGCTGAGCCTTTTCAGAGCCGGTATGTCTATCTCAACGTTGAAATGCCCGCTGTTGGCAACAACCGCCCTGTCCTTCATCACACGAAAATGCTCGGCTCGTATAACACTTTTATTGCCGGTAAGCGTTACGAACAGCTCACCGACCCTTGCCGCCTGCGCCATTGGCATAACTGCAAATCCGTCCATAGATGCTTCGAGCGCCTTGATTGCGTCAATTTCGGTGACAATAACGATCGCTCCCATTCCTCTCGCCCGCATAGCAAGGCCGCGTCCACACCAACCGTACCCCGCCACAACAACCTTCTTGCCGGCCATCAGAAAATCAGTCGCTCGAATAATACCGTCAACCGTGGACTGCCCCGTACCATAGCGGTTGTCGAAAAGGTGTTTGGTCGCAGCGTCGTTTACCGCAATAACCGGAAACTTTAACTTGCCTGCATTTGCCATCGCCCGCAGACGAATAACACCGGTAGTAGTCTCCTCCATACTCGCAATAATCCGGTGGGCTTCTTTCTTTCTGCTTGTATGCAGTTCATTCACCAAATCAGCACCGTCGTCAAACGTAATTACCGGCTTATGGTCGATCGCAGCATGGATGTGCTTGTAATAGGTCGCGCGATTTTCCCCGCAGATGGCAAAGACCGCTATCTTAAAATCCTTCACCAGCGATGCCGACACATCGTCCTGTGTGCTCAGGGGATTGGATGCGCAGAGAACAACATTCGCCCCACTGGCTTTCAGAGTCCTGGCAAGATTAGCCGTTTCGGCAGTTATATGCAAACAAGCCGAAACGTTTTTACCCTTTAATGGTTTGCTCTTTGCAAATCGCTTGCGAATCTCCGCCAGGGCCGGCATATCATTATCTGCCCACAAAATACGCCTCTTGCCCTCCGGTGCCAACGATAAATCAGCTACGTCATACTTCATTTATCAAACCTTTCAAAAATATGCAGGAAGAGTAATATAAAGCCAGGAGGCCAAATCTGCAAGCCTTTTATTTCCACAAATACTACGGCATCCTGCACCCGATATGACCGGGGATTGTGCAGTCATCGCCCGCCGAGACATTACGCCCGAAAAAATCGCAGAATTCCTTTTCCCATCGCCCTTTGTAACCAAAATCCCTTCTGAAATAGGATGTTGAGATGAGTAATTAAACTTTGCATAAATAGTCGCGATGAACTATAATATAAACATATACAACACAAAAACCGATATTTACTTTAGAACAGGAACAAAATAATGGCCAAGCGCTCGAACAACAAAAAAAACAAAGCGATTTGTAGCTTCTGCGGCCGGGCGGGAAGCCCGGCTGAGCCTTTCATAGAGGGGCCCAACAACGTCTTTATCTGTCCGGAATGTGTCGAACTGTGCCACAACATCATCCGGCAGGACCGCAAACACCTCAGCAAACCGGCAATTGCACTCAAAGAAATCCCCAGGCCCAGAGAAATAAAAGAATTTCTCGACCAATATGTAATCAGCCAGGTGCACGCCAAAAAATATCTCTCTGTTGCAGTGCACAACCACTATAAACGGCTCCTGCACACTGATAGTGACGACAGCGATGTTGAAATAGACAAATCCAACGTTCTCTTAATCGGGCCGACCGGTTCCGGCAAAACACTGCTCGCCCGTACTCTCGCCCGCAAATTGCAGGTCCCTTTCGCAATTTGTGATGCAACCACCGTTACCGAGGCCGGGTATGTCGGCGAAGACGTCGAGAACTTCCTGCTCCGATTGGTCCAGTCCGCCGACTACGATATAGAGGCCGCCCAGAGAGGAATCGTCTACATCGATGAAATAGATAAGGTCGGGAAAACCACCCAAAACGTTTCTATTACACGTGACGTCTCCGGCGAAGGAGTCCAGCAGGCATTACTGAAGATGCTCGAAGGAACCATTGCCAATATCCCGCCGCAAGGTGGAAGAAAGCACCCGGAACAATCCTACATACAGATTGACACAACACAGATACTTTTTATATGTGGCGGTACTTTCATAGGGCTGGAAAATATCACAAAGAAGCGACTCGGCAAAAAAATGATAGGCTTCGATTCAGAACTGGCCGGCCGAACAGATGAAAAAACCGAGTACAGTGATATAATCGGCCAGGTCATACCGGAAGATATCATCGAGTACGGAATGATTCCTGAAATGGTTGGAAGACTTCCCGTAATTACAACCCTTTCGGCTCTTGATGAAAATGCACTTATAGACATAATGACAAAGCCGAAAAACGCCCTACAAAAGCAGTATCAAAAATTCTTTGAGATGGAGAATGCCAAGCTTGAATTTACAGATGATGCCTTGCGCTCGCTGGCACAGAAAGCGCTCAAACGCGACACTGGTGCCAGGGCATTACGTGCCATTACTGAGGAGCTGATGGTTGACTTGATGTATCTACTGCCGGAGGAGGGAAAGGGCGCAAAATACATAATCACCCGCGACATCGTCGAAGGCAAAGCCGACATGTTCACAGCAAAAAAAAGGGCAAAAAAAGAATCGGCATAACAAGACGGCTCGACCCGACTTTGGCGGGCTTCACCGCTCACCGTTTGGCGGTTCCCTATTCTTTAAGACTGCTAACTGGATATCTGTCGCACTGCTTTGAGCAATAGCAGCCAGCGCGTATTGGGCCTGGGCAAAACAAACATCTCTGTCAACACGCAATGTAACAATCCTTCGGTCAGAGGGCAAATTTCTTAAGCTATAATCTACCAATCGGGCAATTTGTTCTGTTAAATCCGAGCCTTCGGATGCCGGGATTTTCTCCGAGCCGACCGCAAATGCACTTTTTCCCGCACTTGTTTTCATAACAGTAATAGTAGTAGTCCCCTGGGCCCCGGGCTCAGAAGCCGTCGTGGCAAATAAACAGCCGTCAGGAACGGCCACTTCAAAATTCTCAGCCTCGATGAACTGACAAACCACCAGGAAAAAGATAATTAGCAGAAAAACAATGTCGATAAGCGGGGTCATATTAAAAGAACCCGACTTCGTGGAACTACGGAGATCCTTGTTACCTCTCAAAGGCATAAACCTTTTCTCATATCTTATGTTTGGGAGCGTAGGGACTCTATTGAAGACCTGACCGGCTTCGTTCTCAGCTCACCAATCGTCTGTTTAGGTTCCCCCGAATGCCGGGCTTTTGCCTGCTTTTGGTTTTTTAGGCTGCGCCTTATCTCAGGTACAATATTCTCAGACTCCACAACTGCATCGTTTACCAGCGTCTCGATTCGGTTGCAAAACACGCCGTGCATCGCTAAAGCCGGTATCGCAATAAACAGGCCCCAGAACGTTGTAACCAGTGCAACCGAAATCCCCCCGGCCAACTGCGCCGGTTGCGGCTGACCACCAGCCATTACAATAGCATTGAACAGCTTTATCATCCCGAAAACCGTACCGAACAGACCCACCATCGGCGAAACGTTGCCAATCAGATTAACCCACTCAATCCTGCGTAAAAGACCCCCCGCCTGCTCCTGCAATGATTCATCAAGCACACTTCGCATCCGGAACCAATCACCTCTGCCCTGGCCGAGGGCCTTCGATACTGCGACACTTACAAAATCATTTTGTTCGGATATTCGTGCTTCCAATTGTCCCGGGCCGTACTGTCGTATTACAGCAACAATCCTGTCGCCTATACCGCCGGGTACAAGTTTTTCGCGGCGAATGGTAAGACTGTACTCGACTGCCAAATAAACCGTAATAAGTGACATCGGCAA
>JAUWLI010000183.1 GCA_030613765.1 Phycisphaerae bacterium | reverse complement strand
CTCGCCGCCCAGTTCTGCCCATACTCGTTAGACAGCGCTGGATTGATCAGCTCCAGCGACTTGCCTCCTCCGTCATGCTCGTCGTACCAGACCCACCCGCGGTGGCCGTTATCAAGCGGGCCCTCCTCACGCACGGCCCAGTCGCCCTCGTCGGCGTAGCGAACACGGTCGACATTTACACGTATATCATCAATCAGTTCAATTGCCTCGCCGGAATTGCTCAGCCGTCCGTACCAGCCGCCCACCACGTTGGTTACGGCCGGGTAATTGGCTGTAAACGTATTCATGTCCGCTGCGACAACAAGGTACCCTCCCACATCAATTGTCACATCGTTCGGGAAAGAAAAGTCCACGCCGTCGGTAATTCGCCAGCCGGACAGGTTGACCAACTCTGTTCCCCGGTTAAACAGCTCGATGTACTCGGCCCGGATGTCCTCGGGCTCATAGTAGGGGCTGTAGAGTCGGTGATAAGGATGGTACATAATCTCGTTGATGACGATGTTGATGCCGGATTCACCTCCGTTGAATTCTCCCGGCGTCGGGGGTGCGTTGGTGTCATGAAGAAAAACACACCAGGGACCGCTGCCATTGGGAAAGCGACCATAGGAATTATTTCCGCCAGGTGCCGGGAAGTCAATGATACTGTCAATCAGAGTAATGCCGTCAGTGTCAATCAGGCCGACATCCTCCTCGCCGCCGGCATTGAGGCCGAAGTCTACGTGCAGACCCTCTTCTGAGAGTTCGCTGTCAGCCCAAATCAGAAGGTAGCTGGAGGGGCCAATGGTAGTTTTCTCAGGGCAATCGTCAGGAATGCGATACCATTGGTTGGCATCGTTCACATCATCTGTGAGATACATGCCACCTATGTCGATGGTGTAATCGCCGTAGTTGTAAATCTCGATCCAGTCGTGATAATCACCATTCGGGTCCTGGATGAACCTGTCGTTTTCGGCCATGAACTCATTAATCACCAGCGTAATTTGGCTGTGGTCCTGGCCCCAGTCCCCCGCCAACAGCGCAACATCAAACATACTTACGCCAGGCACACCATCCAGGTCGGCTTTGCAGGCAGGGGCAAGACAGCCTGGATCTAACCAATGGTCGGTAAGAATCTTAAGGTCTTTCCAGTCAACTTTGAGGTCCCCATTAACATCGCCTACAAGGTAAGGATGGATTCCAGTCGAGACAGCCCAGTTCCCGGCCAGCAGCGCAAGGTCGGCCATGTTTATCCCTTCGACACCATCCAGGTCAGCTTCGCAGGCAGGGGCAAGACAGCCTGGATCTAACCAATGGTAGGCAAGAATCTTCAGGTCTTTCCCATCAACTTTGTAGTCCCCGTTGACGTCACCAACGAGGGAAGAGTAAGCGTCGGGTGAACCGGCCAGGGATACGACCAATATGAGTAGTAGGATTATGCTTCTGGCATCTCTAAGCAATTTTTACCCTTTCTCACAGACGTTTTAGGCCGCTGGACATGGTTTTTATCTTTTGTAGCCTCAGGCCCTTGTGCAAACAAAATCCTACAATTGGTATTTATGTATTATAACATTTATAGGACATCAGTGTCAATAGCTTTTCTGCTCAAACTTCGGAGTTTTCTCACAATCTCCGTCGTGGCCGGCCTGCTTTCGTGTAAAAACAAAGAAGGTTCACGGCCAGAAACAGGTCTTCATCAGCCCGGTTATAAACCTAATGCACCAGTGGAATTAAGCCTCTAACTCTTTGCCTCTACGGTAACCCATTCATAAAGAGTTGGTATAACGATTAGAGTCAATAAAGTGGATGATACAAGTCCACCTATTACGACAATAGCCAACGGCCTTTGCACTTCCGAACCGGTGCCGGAAGTTATCACCAATGGCAGTAATCCCAAAGCGGTGGTTATTGTGGTCATAAGGACCGGCCTTAACTTCGATGAACAACCGGCAATCACCGCTTCTCGTATTGCCAGACCCTGGGTCCTAAGATACTCAAATCGTGATATCAAAACCAAACCATCGGTCAAGGCTATCCCGAACAAAGCGATAAATCCGATAGAAGACGGGATGGAGAGGTTTTCTCCGAAAAGGGCAAGTGTAAAAACGCCGCCCACTAATGCCAACGGTATGTTGAGCATAATCAGAAACACATTCTTGAACGAATTGAACAGGCTGTAGAGCATCACAAGAACCAAAAACAAGGTTATTGGGATAACCACGGCCAGCCTCTTGTTTGCCGCCTGATGTAATTCGAATTGCCCGCCCCATGCAAGCCTGTACCCGGGGGAAAAGCTTACACTGTCTTTAACTTTTTCCTGAGCTTCCTGAACAAAGCCGCCTGCATCTCTGCCGCGAACATTGCATTGTACGGAGATATAGCGCTGAGTGTCCTCACGGCTTATCTGTCTGAGGCCGGTAACAGTTTTAATATTCGCCAAATCTTCAAGCGGAACATTGTATCCACTCGGAGTCTGAATCAGCAGGTTTCTTATGGACTCGATGTCCTTGCGATAGGCTTCGGCAAACCTGGCGGTAATACCGAAGATTTTTTCATCTTCAAAGACTTTGCCGACTTCCTCACCAGCTACCGCATTATGGATAGTATGCTGTATCTGATAATTATTCAGGCCATGGCGTGCTATTTGGCTCCTGTTCATATCAATCTGGAGCTGAGTTTGGCCGGCCACCTGTTCGGTCCGCAGGTCGGCTACACCCTCAATATGGGAAAGAACGTCCTGTATTTCGGCGGCCTTGGCCTCAAGCATGTCCATATCATGGCCGAAAAGCTTGGCTACTACCGCAGTGCCGGCCCCACCTACCAGGCCGTCGATTTCATGCTTAATCGGTTGGGAGAAACTGATAGAGACTCCGGGATAATCACAAATACGATTGTCAATTTGGCCAACCAATTCTTCCTGCGTTTTGGCATTTTTCCATTGTTTTTTAGGTTTCAAGGTAACGGTTATGCAGGCATAATTTGTATGATGCACATGGGGACCGACTTCGCCATAACCGATATCGGCGATGACATGCTTTACCTCAGGGAAGCTTAAGATGTCCTGTGCTATCTCTTTTGAAGTGGTACTGATTTCTTTTAGAGATATGTTTGGATTCATATACGCCAAGACCTGAATAGTGCCCTCCTGAAGAATAGGCACAAACTCCCTGCCCAATTGGACAAAAAACGAGCCGCCAATAACCATCAGGATAATTATTGTGCAGATGACCGTCGAACGGCGGTGGAGACAATACAGCAGTATTGATTTATAGCGTTGAAGAACCGCCGAATGAATGGCCCTTACTTTTTGATCTTTGCCGCCTTCCTTGTGCAGCAAACGATAGAATACGGGAGCAATAATCAGTGCGTAGATTAACGAGCCAACCATCGTCGTTGAAACTGCAAACGCCAGAGGTCTGAACATTTTTCCCTCGATCTCTCCGAGAGTAAAGATGGGAATAAAGACAATAATGATAATAGAAACAGCAAAGAAAATAGGCTGGTCGACTTCTTTGGCAGCGGACACAATTATCTCAGTTACCGAGGCTGTATTTATTTTGTCGCCGAGGGCAGACTGAATTTTTTCGACCATTATAATCGTAGCATCAACTATCATGCCGAGCGCAATCGCTATGCCTCCAAAGGATATCAAATCGCCGGGCATCCCGTAGCGATGCATAAAAATAAATGCGAATAGTGTGGAAAAAGGCAGTGAGCAAACCACAATCAGGGCATTACGCAGGTTCCCCAGGAAGGTAAATGATACAAGACATACCAGAATTAGCCCCAGCGCCAGTGCCCCCCTGACAGTATTTATGCTGTTTTTGACAAGAGCGGACTGGTCATAGTAGGTGACTACTTTTACTCCTTCCGGGAGGTTTTCACTGATTTTGGCCATTCGCTTCTTTAGGCGGCTGATTACCTCAAATGAATTGGCCCCATGCAGCTTATATACAAGACCCAGCACAATCTCTTTTTGCCCGTTTAACAAGGCCACACCTCGTCTGAAAGCATTGCCAAATTCCACGTCAGCAACATCCTTTACGTAAACAGGATTGCTCTTGCGGGTACATATGACAGTGTTTTCAATATCGTCGATTGTTTCTACTAATCCCAGGCTTCGAACAATCAGTTCTTCGGCCCCCCTCTCAATAATGCCGGCCCCTAAGTTTAAGTTGTTTTTCCGGACGGCCTCGATGACGTCATCTAATGTTAAATCGTATTCGAGAAGTCGGGCAGGATTGATTTTTATCTGGTACTGCCGGACATGCCCCCCCTGACTTATAACTTTGGCAACGCCCGGAACGGTCTGAATGTCGCGTTTGATAACCCAATCCTGAATTGTGCGCAGATCGGTGGTACTGAAGTCATTTCCATCGATATAATAAGCCAGGATTTTGCCCATTCCACTGGCAATGGCGCCCATTTCCAGACCGTGAGGCATGTTCATGGTTTCAGGGATACCTTCTTCGGCCTCTTTAAGCCTTTGAGAAACAAGCTGTCGGGCCAGGTAGATATCCACATCGTCT
Organism: Phycisphaerae bacterium; assembly: GCA_030613765.1. The sequence goes on along the minus strand of JAUWLI010000183.1, from coordinate 1,858 downwards.
TCAAAGTAAATGTTGACCGTAGAAAGTCCGAGTGATGATATCGAACGTATTTTCCTGACACCCGGAATGCCCCTCATCGCCACCTCAACAGGACGTGTAACGAACTGCTCGACCTCCTCAGCGGCCATACCTTCAAGCTCGGCAAAAACCTGCACCAGATTAGGGCTGATATCGGGAAAGGCATCAATAGGCAATTGTGAAAGTGAGAATACTCCTGCCACACCGACACCAACAACCCCCAAAAGCACCAGGAGTTTATGTTTAATCAAAAACTGAATTATTTTTGCAGTCATACTTTTGAAACTCCGAGAAGTTTTAATGAGCGTGGCCGTGGCCGGCATGGCCACCACCAGCGGCTTTTTCGAGTTCTGCTTTAAGACGAAAACTATTTTTTGTCACTATTTTCTCTCCGGGCTTGATACCTGAGACAATTTCGACATACCTTTCATTAGACCGGCCAACAGTTACGGGGCGAGCTTCGAAACAATGCTCATTCTTAACAAAGATACAGGTCTTGTCATCTATGTCCTGAATTATATCTTTAGCAACTGCGACTATTGCAGGGACTTTGTCCACCAACACATCGGCCGTTATAAATGTCCCCGGCCTAAGCTGTCCTGAGGTATTGTCCAGTACAATCCTTGCAAGCGCAGTCCGCGTTTTCTCATCAACTACGGGCTCAACGTAATCAATCACACCTTTGGTTTCAGGCACACTTGATGTGGCTGAAATTATCACCTCCTGACCTTTCTTTATAAGGCCTGCGTCTTTTTGATGGACTTGCAGGTCAACCCAGACAGTATCCAGATCGGCAACAACAAAAACATCCATATCATCCTTGATCACTTCTCCTAGACTGATATGCTTTTGTATAATTGTGCCGTCGAACGGAGCTGTAATCTCAAATGTTGTAAGCAGCTCCGCCGGCTCGGAGGGTAGCTTCTTAAGATATTCGGCGTTAAAACCCAAAGCACGGAGTTTTTGCTCGGCACTGCGCTTTGCAATTTTAGCTTCAGCAGAAGCTTTTTTAGCATCGAGATATTCCTGCTCAGACGAGATTTCCTGCTTCCATAGTTTCTCCTCACGTTCATAAATTGTGTTAGCCAAGTCTAAACGTTCAATCGATGCCAGGTAAGTTGCCTTGGCATCGGCCAATTCACGGCTCTCTATAACAGCCATAACCTGGCCTTTCTTTACGGGATCGCCCAGTTTCTTTTTTACCTGACGCACAATTCCCGGAACACGCGGCACAATATGAACCATACGGTCTGCGTTGATAGCGATTTGACCGGGCAGGCTTATATGGACCTTGAAGTCCCCGGGTCCTGCCGGGTTTGTTTCAATCCCGAATCTCCTTATTTGTTCGTCACTGAGATGGACGGTCGATTCCTCACCGTGCTCAGCTCGCGCGACCGCATAGGCACCTTTAGTCGTAACGTACTCCCCTTCGGACAGACCTGACAAAACCTCCACAAAGCCATTGGCCCGGCCGCCTATTGTCAAACAACGTTTCAGGAAGGTTTCACCGGCCACCTGGACGAAAACCATCGGCATGCCGTCTTCATCGACCAGAGTGGATTCAGGGACGGCCAAGACTTCGCTGTCTAAGACTTTCCGCTTCCGAACCGACTCGGTTGATGTGGGTATTTCCCATTGCTGCTCCTTAAGAAAACTAATACCGGCGATCTCCTGGGGTAATGGAGCCCGGTCAGCTTCTTCATGGGAGCCATACACCTCAAAAAGCGGCAGATTGATAATGTGATCTTTGCCTTCGAGGCCAATAACCAGCGACACGTCCCACTTGCCGGATTGAGGAAAAGTGAGTTCGGGAATGTAAATACCGTCTCTTGCCGGGGCC
>JAUWLI010000083.1 GCA_030613765.1 Phycisphaerae bacterium | reverse complement strand
GCATGACGCCCCAGGGTGAATAGGTGTGGTTAATGGTTGGAATTTCGCCGTTGAAGACCTTTCGCATCTTTTCCAGTTCGGGTCTTAACTCAGGTTTTTCCTTACGCTCGCCTTGTTCATAAGCCTGCCACGCTTCTGTATATTGTTTCGCCTGTTTTAAAATCTGCCTCAAAGACCAGGACATGCCCATGCGCGTATTGCCCAAATCGCCGCCGCGTCGTTCAGGATTGAAGGCCTGCGCTATTTTCATTGCGCCGAGCTCGCGAAGAATCATATTTTCGGGATCGGAGCTATCCAGTTTGATGATGACGGTGAAACCTGCCAGGTTCGTACCGCTTCCCGGCATTGTGTGGATTGTTGTTACCCCGCCGGTCACGGCTTTTTCAATGGTAATATCCTCCGGGTTCACACATTCTGCAATCTGTAACTCTGGATTTATAGGTGTCACCATATCGTTGAACCCGCCTTCGGTCCCGATATGAGTATGGGCCTCGACGATACCGGGTGTTACCCATCTGTCCGATGCATCAATTACCTTGTATCCTTTCGGTATCGGGATGTTTGCCCCCAGGGCCTCGATTTTTCCATTGCTTAGAAGAATGATTCCGTGGTTTATAACAACCGTATCTGCGGAGGATTTATCAGCAGGTGCCATCGTTAAGATTTTGCCGGCCTTGATGGCATACTTTGGAGGTGTCGGCTTGTCTTTGGCATATACTGAGCCGATGATTATGAGGATGATAACTGAATATATTAGGATTCCGTTCTTCATTGTACCTTGCTATATGCGATTTTGCCGTTTATAAAGACCATGTCCACCGGGATAGTTACATCAAAGAGGCTCCCGGCCTTAATAATCAGGTCGGCATCTTTCCCGGCTTCGATGCTTCCGACACGGTCGTCAATTCCAATGGCCCGGGCGGAGTTGATGGTGACACTTTCCAGGGCCGTTTTTTCGTCCAGACCGAAGTGTATGGCCATCGAGCCCTGAAAGAACAAATCCTCCTGCGGCAGAACGGGTGCGTCTGTATTGATCGAGAGATTTTTTACGCCGGCGGCTTTATATTCCGCCGCCAGGCCATAAAACTTATTATCCATTGAGAAGGAGTAATCATACTGCCTCGGGCCAACATTGACGTGAACATCGCGCTGGGCCATTTCCTTTGCGACCTTGTAGCCGTGAAAAGTCGCGTGAGAAACGATGGTTCTGAGCTGGTATTCATCGTGGAAGATTCGTGCCGTCGCCATCACGTCCCGTGCCGATGCCGTATGAACCAATGTCGGGATAGACCCTTCAAGGACTTGCCTCATGTTTTCGAACTCTAATCTTTCTCCGGGTTCGTCTTTAATCTCGCCTTTCTCATAAGCCTGCCAAGCCTGTGTATAAGCCTTGCCTTTATTAAGGATGTCTCTTAGTATCCAGGACATTCCCATTCTCGTGAGCCCGAGGTCGCCACCTCCTCTTTCAGGATTATAAGCTTGTGCGATTTTCATCGAGCCAAGCTTGCGGACGAGCATTTCATCTATGGTTTTGCCGTGTAGTTTGTACAGGACACCAAAACCCGCTAAATTTGTTCCGCTGCCCGGGATTGTGTGGACGGTCGTCACCCCGCTTGCCACAGCTTGTTGAATTGCCCGGGCTTCCGGGTCGATGACATCTGCAATTCGAAGTCCGGGGTTCGTCGGAACAACCATATCATTTAGGCCGCCCTCGCCGGCAAGGTGTGAGTGAATTTCGACCATTCCGGGCATGACCCATTTGTTCGAAGCGTCAATTACCTTGTATTCTTTCGGAATGTCTACATCGGCTGCTTTTCCAACGGTTTTAATCACTCCATCTTCTATGAGTATGATGCCGTGATCGATTGTCCCTTTGGTGACAGTCAGTATCTTTCCCGCTTTGATGGCATATTTTGTCGGTTCGGCGGCTTCGGCGATGCACAACCGGCTGGTGCATAGTATAACCAGAACGGCGATTAGACGAATTATTCGCCCTTTACCTCTTTGGACAGGTAAACAGCCATCGTGCTTTTGTACCAGGGGACTTTTTCTGTTATTTATTCTCATAAACAATTTTTCCGTTTACGAAGACTTTTTCCACCCGGCTTCGAAAATCAAACGGCCCGCCGGATAGAATCACCAAATCCGCGTCCTTGCCCTGTTCTATACTTCCAATCCTGTCATCGACGTGGAGCAGTTTGGCCGGGTAAATAGTTATCGCTCGAAAGGCTTCTTCTTCATCCATTCCATACCTCACGGCATAAGCGGCGTTCATCGGCAAATACTGTGTTCCCGAAGTTGCGCTGGTGTGGAACGCAACGCATAGCTTATTGCGAGTCAAAAGGTCCGCGTTGTTTATCGGCTTTCCTTTTTCGTAGCGGATGATATTGGGGCCTATGGCTACTCCAATGTTATACTTTCTCAGCTCATCAGTGACACGGAAGCCATCGCTGCCGCCAAGAATTATGACATTAAGGTTGTACTCGTCTTTAAAAACTTTCAATGTCGTACGGATTTCGTCAGCGCGATTGGCGTGCACGAGCGCGGGCATTTGACGCTTAAAGAGTCCACGTAATAGTTCGAGGCTGGTATCGCGGCCCGGGCGGGGGGGCTCTTTGATTTCCTGCCTTTTATCAGGGTCTTTATCCTGTTCGTATTGCCGACGTCGTTCATATTCCTTATACTTTCGTTCGTAATCATCCCACCTCTCGGCATATTCTTTTGCTCTTTTGAGCTGGTCGCGTGCATCCCAGATTCTCGCCATTCTTGCCCGCTCTCCAAGCATAGAGAATTTAACAGCCGCGTATTCTTTAACAATCATCTCCTTTGTGCTGTCACCGGTGAGCTTGATGAGCGCGGCATTTCCACTTATAAATCCGCGTGTTCGGGGGGCGAGCAGCACTGATGTTACGCCGGAGCGCAAAACTTCGCGGAAGCCTTCGTCATTCGGCTTGACGGCGTTGGCGATGCTGACGAGACGCATATTGCCGGAATCAGGCCCGCTGGTCGGTGCAGAAGGATTCATTTTGACCGGTTCACTTTCGGCGTGCAGGCCGAGATGTGAGTGGATATCGATCATGCCGGGAATGACAACGCTTTTTGTTGCGTCAATGACCGTTGCCTTCTTTGGAATCTCTTTTGGCCCGCCGACGTAAGTGATTTTGTTGCCTTCTATGAGAATGAGTCCATCGTTGATTCGTCCGTGACTTGCCGTCAGAATCTTACCCGCTCGAATAGCTGTGATGGACGCTTGTTCTGTTTCCTCTTTCTTTGGTTCTACTTCTGGGCGGGTATATACAACCTTGCCATTGATGAGCGTCTTGTCAATAATCGAGTGAATTTCAAAAGGCTCGGCAGTTAGAATTACAAGGTCGGCATCTTTGCCCTTTTCGATGCTTCCAATCCGGTCCGAAAGACCAAGGATTTCAGCAGGTGTAATTGTAACTGCTTTAAGCGCATTTTGAGGTGACAAACCCTGACTAACAGCATAGCCTGCGATGAATTGCAGGTCGGGGATGGTCTCGTCGGTGGGAGAGGTAATTGCGAACTTGACACCCGCTTTTGCCAACAGGGCGGGATTCGCGGGATTGACACGCCCAAGGGCGATATCGGTCGTGTAGTCTTTCAATTGCTGTCGACCGGGTTCAAAGATTCCGGTGACGACGACCGGTGATTTGCTCGATTTAATCTCATCAATGACTTCATACGCTTCCGTGGCGCCTTCTATAATAAGTTTTAACCTGAATGTCTCGGCAAAGCGAATGGCGTTGCGAATATCCTGGGCAGTATGACAGTTTACTCGGACAGGCAGTTTACGCTTCAAAACAGGCAGCAGGGCCTGCATTTTAGAATCTGTTTCGGTTTCTTTCTGTTTCATCGCCCATTTTGCATCGGTAAAGACTTTTCGTAATACAGCCATTTCAGCCATTCGCGTCGTGGGCAGTTGATTTTCCACCGGCAGGAGTGGATGACACGGGTCCGGTGGGAGGGGCGGCTTGAAAATGGAAGGCGGGTTCTTGGGAAGCTCCCCAAGCGTGATGCGAAGCGCCGATGTATCCTTGAGACAGCGTTCATCAATAGAACCACCGGCAAGCTTGACCACTGCACCCAAGCCGCTGATTAACCGCCTTTGGCCGGGTGAAATATAAACAGTTGTTACGCCGCCGGCCAGCAACCGCCGATATTTGCCATAGAAATCAAAGGCATCTTTTGCCCGAATATCCGGTGTCACGGACTCTTCATCGTCCCTGCTTCTCTCTGCGAGTGTCGTAAAGGCATCTATCAATCCGGGTATGACCACCTTATCGGTGGCGTCAATTACTTCGGCGCCATCGGGTATTTTCAAATTTTTGCCAACGGCTTCGATTTTACCATCGCGAATAAGCACAATGCCATTCTGAATCGGTGCCGATGTTACCGGCAGGATTGTGCCTGCTCTGATAGCCACGACGGAGTTTTCCTGCGCTGAAACGGTCGGCACTATAAACGTGCTGATGAGGATTGAAATCGCAGCAACATAAATTGCCCGTCGATTATCAAAATGTTTATAGCGTCTATTCATAGCCAAATCTTGTCCCAGACTATTATGCGATTCGGTCCTTATATAATTTAATCTTAATCCGTATCTTTAGGCTTTTGGATTTCCTCCGGTTTTTCCAACAGCTTTTTTAAGCGCTTGTCTTTTTCCTTTTCATAGACGATTTCGCCGGCAATCATTACCTTGTCCACCCAGGCCTGGGCGTCCAACGGGTCAGACGTCAGGAAGATGAAAGTCGCTTCTTTACCCGCCTGAATACTCCCGAGTCGGTCGTCGACGCCGATGAACTGTGCAGGATAAAGCGTTATGGATTTCAGAGCTTCGGTTCGCTTCATTCCATGCCTGACTGCGGTTGCAGCCTGATACCACAGGTACCGACTGCCATACTGGGAGGTATCGGTCTGGAAGGCGAACTTTACACCGGCTTTATTGAAAATCATCGGAATGACTTTCATCTCTTCCTCGTTTGTTTCTTCGTTGGTTTCCCAGATGGTAAGCTGTGAGGGCAAAATTACGGGAAGCTTTTTCTGAGCGATAAGGCCGGCGGCTTTATAACAATTGGGGCTCAAGACCAGAACGGTGTTGAATTTATGAGTTTCATGGACCTCAATTGCTTTTGGTACGTCAGCAGCCCTGTCACAATAGATAAAGGCGGTGAGCTTTTTGTTCAAAAGGTCGACCATCGGCTGTTTGCGAATGTCGATTTCTTCATCGAAAGGCTTTTTTTCTTCTTTGGCATCGGCCTTTCGCTGCTCGTATTCTTCGAGATAATCTTTCAGGTCGGACATATATCGTCTGAATCGCTGCATATGTCCCATTCGGCTGGTGTTACGGGCTGGTCGCAGGGAGATTTTCAAGCCTTTATATCGTTTGATAAGCATTGCCTCCACGGTTCGGCCGTGAGGTTTTACAACCGTTCCTGTTCCGCCAAGTAGGGTATTATTGCCCGGAAGTACAAGCATTGCAACCACGCCGTCCCGAAGGGAGTCCTCAAAATAAAAGCTTACAGGGTCGATGGAGTCGAACGTCGAGAGGAAAGGTACTTCAGGGACGTTTTCATTTGCCCTGTCTAAGCCGCTTGATGTGTGAGCCAGTACAAAACCTGGCATCACAACCCGGTCCTTTGCTTCAATGACAAAAGCATCCCAGGGTATCTCCACTTTCTTTCCAACAGCCTTTATGATCCCATCTTCGATTAAGATGGTACCGTTTTTGATATCCGCTCCGGATATGGTGATAATGCTGCCTGCTTTAATGGCGAGCTTTTTGCGAACCGGGGCGGCACGTACCGACGCATTCATGACACATGCCATCAGGAACATTGCAATTAAAGCTATATAAAACTTGGATTTCATAGCCTCTTTCCTCACTCTGCTTTATAAACAGTCTTGCCATTTAAAATAACTTTTTCAATACGGGTTGTTACTTTCAGTGGATCCCCGCTGAGAATTAAGATGTCGGCGTGCTTGTCTTTTTCAAGCGTTCCGACTTTGTCAGCAACGCCGAGTATTTCAGCAGGCGTCGTTGTAATCGCTTTCAGAGCTTCATCTTTCGGCATACCGTGCCTGACGGCAAAAGCCGCCGCTGTTAAAAGATCGATTGATTGAAGCTGGGCGCCCGATGTCAGTGCGACTTTTACACCCGCCTTTGTCAGGATACCCGCATTGTTCCAGTTTACTTCCCGGCCCTCACGATATTGGCCTGAACTGCCGGGGTAGTAATAGAAAGGTCCCAAAACGACAGGGACCTGCTTTTGAGCTATTTCTTCTGCGACTTTGTAGCCTTCTGTGCATTCGTCAAGGATAAGCTGGAAATCATATTCATCGGCAAGTTTCAGCGCTGTACGGATGTTTATTGCGCGTCTGACATTGAGGCGGACGGGAATTTTATCATCGAGTACAGAGGCCAGAATTTGCATATCCGGGTCATCTTTTTCCTTCGATGCCGCATACTTCTGTGCATCAAAGAAACTCTTACGCAGCATCCAGATAATAGCCATGCGTGTTGTCGGTCGTCTAAAGTAGAAGTTTCGAGGCGGTTGACTTCGTGGAATTTGATTGCCGTATGTAGAATCCAAACTCATGACGATTGTCAATGCTGCGTCTTCCTTGATTATCATTTCCTTTGGCGTTTTGCCTGTTGGCTTGATAACTGCGCCCAGTCCGGCGATGACATTTCGCCAGCCGGGAGATATATATAAGGTTGTGATTCCTGTCTGGACCACACGCTTTAGTACCTTGCTCTGCGGATCGAGTGCAGTTGAAATCCGAATCGTCGGCGTTATCTCGTCGGACTGCTCGTTCAGGTCACCACGAACCGGCTGCACAGCACTTGCATCAACAAGGCCCGGCATGACGATATTTTTGCCGGCATCAATGATAGAGGCATTTTCAGGGATCTCAATCCCCGTACCAATATCTGTGATTTTCCCGTCTTTTATCAGTATGATACCATCCGTTATAGGAGAACCTGACATTGTAAGGATTTTGCCTGCTTTAATAGCCGTGATCTCTGACTGCTCATCCTTTGCAGATGCAGGCATAAGCAACAAAAAACTGAGTGATATGATGCAAGCTTTCATATTTTCTGCCTTTGATACACGATATTGCCATTAATAATGACCATTTCAACTGTGGATGTCGGCTGCAGCGGGTCACCATTCAAGATAACAAGATCAGCATCTTTGCCTTTCCGGATGCTGCCTACACGTTTAGAAACGCCGAGAATCTGGGCAGCATTGATAGTCAAACTTTTTAGGGCCGCTTCCGTATCGAGCCCATATTTAACGGCGGTGATGGCTGATGTCCTCAAATCACTCAAAGGCGTTCTGGGAGCGGTTGAAGAAAATGCAACCTTGATTCCACTGTCAGCCATCTTGACTACCCGTTTGAGGTCCTTGTCCCTGCTGAAAAGAAGAAGCGGAGAATATATGACAGGAATATTCTGCCCGGCAATTAACTTTGCAGCTTCATCTCCCTGCTCGGCCCCAATGAGTACCGCATTTAGGTCATATTCATCGACGAGTGTCACAGCAGCAGCGATTTCATCAACGGTATATGCACAAATATATACCGGGAAGTTCGCATCTACTACGCTTTTGAGAACTTCAATGCGTAAGTCGGGTTTATCTTCCTTGTGTGTCTTCGCATTATTTAACTCTTCTCTAATCAGCGCCATCAGGCCGGCTCGGGATGTCGGTCGGCGGTCAGACATCAGGGCTTCGTTCCTCAATGAAAACTTAACACCAGCACTGCGTTTCAATATCCAGTCTTTTGTTTTTTTGCCATACAATTTCACAACAGCCGTTTGCCCGGCGATCGGATTTCTATTGCCCGGCGCCAGCAAGACAGTTGTCACGCCTGAGCGAAGGGCCTTTTTGACATCATCTGCCAGTGGATTGAAGGCATCGATAATTTGCATATCCGGAGTGACAGCTAAAACTGTTTCATCGATTTCGCTGTAGATATCAAGTGACAGGCCGATATGGCAATGTGCATCAATCAGGCCCGGCATAACATCCTTGTCTGAGAAGTCCAGCAATTTCATTCCTGCCGGAACGTCCGGCTTTTTTCTCACAGCCTGAATTTTGCCATTTTTAATAATGATGACGCCGTCCGTGATGATACCATCCGTTACCGTCCAAATCCTGCCTGCGCGAATGGCAAGATTTTGAGGCGCATCCGCAGCCTTAACCATGTAACACGGCATGCTTAGCAAAATCAGTACGCTCAATATTATGGTTTTTTTCACTGCTGTGATTTCCTCTCAAAAACGACTCTGCCCTCTATCATAACCATTTCGACTCGGGTGCGTATGTCCAGAGGATGCCCGTTGAGTATAACCAGGTCGGCATCTTTGCCGACTTGCAAGCTGCCGATTCGGTCAGCCACGCCAAGCATCTCAGCAGGAGTCAGTGTGATTGCCCGCAGTGCAGCGCCTTTGTCCATGCCGTTGGCTGCGGCCATCGCTGCTGCCAGTGTTATGAACTTCGAACTTGCGCCGTCTCTTCCCGATACACCCAGCGCTGCTTTAACACCTCTTTTCGATAAGATTGCGGCATTGCTCATATCATGGTTGCGATACTCTAATCTTGGCATGTCGACGAAAGACGTGGAAACAGGGCCGACAATAACAGAGACCTTTCGCCGGGCAATCTCGTCAGCTATTAAGTAGCCCTCGGTACATTTATCTAAAATCAGAGTAAAGCCAAACTCATCAGCCAACCGCAAAGCGTTCAAGATATCAACGACCCGATGAGCCTCGACCTGGAGTGGAATTTCTTTGCGAAGGACCTGAGCAAGAACATCATTGGCAGGACTGGATTTGAATTTGGCCGGTCTTTTTGGCTTCTCTTTTTTTTCTGTCTCTTTTCCGCGTTCTTTCTTTTCGTATTCAGCCTTTTTCCTGTTGTATTCAGCCAGCTCTCGATCGGCTTTTTCCTTTCTCTGCATGTAAACTTTTGTCGCAATCAAGGCTTCACGAATCGATGAGTAATGTTCCAAACGGGCCAGCGATGAGGATGCATTACCTGATGACATGCCAACGGCGGCTTTGAGAGTGGCATCCGCCTTCAAAACCATCCTGTCAACATTTTTAGAGCCGTTAAGTTTTAACACCGCGCTTCTGCCGCCGATTAAGCCGCGACTGCCCGGAGCGACACATACGGCTGTGACTCCTTGCGCTAAGACTTCCCTGTATTCCTTAATGAAGGGATCAATCGCATCGAGAATATTAAGCTCCGGCGCGATGGTCCGGCTTTCATTTAACTCGCTGTCCATCACGAACAGCCGGGATTGGGCATCTATAAGACCGGGCATGACGAACTTGTCATTTGCATCAATAAGCCGAACATCCGCAGGTAATACCACATTCCGGCCGAGTGCTTCAATCTTCCCATTCTTTATCAGGACTATACCGTTTTCGATGGGATTATCACTGATGGTAAAGATATGGCCGGCCCGAATTGCTATGTCCTGACTGCCGAAGGCGCTTGTGAAGATGAATAGCAGAAGCAAAGATGAAATGAGAATAATATTCTTATGGCCTATCACCACCAGACTCTCCATAAATTGACAAGAACCCCCATTTTAACAGGATTTATCAGCTATGTCAACAAAAGTTCTCGCGTAATTACCGATTTTATAGGTGGCGATGAAAAATATATAGATCGCCTGCCCACAACAAGTACGCAATCTGTGTTGACGTCCAATAAACGCTCGTAACAAACGGTAGGATAAGCATTTATGAGTAGAAATCATATATGGCATATATGAGGTCGTGGGTTCGCATACCATTGGCTCGGTTTCACATATCTTCATCATGCCAATAAGGGCAGATATGCTATCCGGGATATTCACTTTGCGATTTCTGCTAATACTAATTCCACAACCCTGGGCAACGAAGCCGTGATTTCTTCGGAAAGCTCCAATCCGCAGCTAATATCCTTGGGTTTAATACCAAAAACCACTACTTCCTTCGGCTCACAGCCAAGCTGTTTGGTCATTGCCAGGGCCCCACCCAGCCCCAACTCGTGCAGCGATATGCCAACTCGGTCAGGT
>JAUWLI010000005.1 GCA_030613765.1 Phycisphaerae bacterium | reverse complement strand
GATGATCAAGATCGCCAAGATCGAGACGGGCCTGCTTCGCGAGGGCCATGAGCCTTCGGACCACCTTTGGGTAGTCCCGGGAGAGATTGTTGGTCTCCTGTGAGTCTTTGCTGAGGTCAATCAGCTTCAAAGGTCTATTTACGACCCTGCCTCGTATTTTCTTAAGCGGCAGGTGTAACTTCCACTTACCCGAGCGCACAGCCTGAAGCTGGTTAACCATGTAGTAATAGAACACCTTGTGAGGTGATTTTGCGCCGGGCCTGCCGGACCACAGTGGCCAGATGTCTTTACCATCAATGATTCTGTCCTGCGACGCAGCTGTGCCCGAAAGACCGGCGAATGTTGGTAATAGATCCATCATCGTACATAATTCATCACAGGTTCGACCGGCCGGAACCTTCTTAGGCCAGCGCACAATACAGGGCATTCGCATCCCGCCTTCACTGGTCGAGTAGGCCCATCCGCCCCACGGGGCGTTGCTGCCACCCTTGGCTGGCGGCGTGCCATTGTCAGAAGTTAGTACCACGAGAGTTCGATCATCAATCCCAAGTTTTTCCAGTTCGCTTATGATCTGCCCGACCGACCAGTCAATCTCTTCTACGCTGTCACCGTAGCGACCGTTGCTGGATTTGCCATGGAATTGCGTATCAACAACAGGGACTTTCCTGCTGCCGGGAAGATGATGAGCAAAATAAAGAAAAAATGGTTTGTCTCGATTTTTCCTGATGAATACCGTTGCTTCCTGCACGTATCGCCTGGTCATCCTGGTAAGGTCAACCGGGGCCTCGACCACAGTTTCATTGCGAAGCAAAGGCAGTGGCGGCCATGATGGCGTATGGGCCGACACCATGTCTTCGCTGTAAGGTATGCCGAAGTAGTAATCGAATCCATGACGTGTGGGCAGGAACTCGGGCTGGTCGCCCAGATGCCATTTGCCCAGACAAGCGGTTGCATAACTTTGCTCTTTGAGAATCTCAGCGATAGTTACCTCGCTCGGATTCAAGCCTTTGGCACTTACTGGCCGAAGCACCCATCCACCCTTATCCGAGATATGCATATCTACCCTTTGGGCATAGCAGCCGGTCATCAGACTCGCCCTTGATGGTGTGCACACCGGGCTTGATGAATAGAAGCTGCTCAAACGCATCCCCTCCCCGGCCAACCGATCGATGTGAGGTGTGCGATGTGTCTTAGAACCGAAACAACCCAGATCGCCGTAACCCAGGTTATCACACAATATGATGATGAAATTGGGCCGTACTGAGGCCGGTTGGGAAGATGGGATTAAGGCGTTTTTCTGTCTTCTGTCTTTCGCCCACACAGCTTGGGTAAAAATTGCCACAGTAAGTCCAATGAAATCGCGGCGATTCATAAATCCCTTCTCTAACGTTGTATGAATTAGTATGGTCCTTTCAGTCCGGCGTACTTTCCGGCTACGCATTCAGTTGCTATGCTGCAGCCATGTACTCCGAGTCTTTTTGCGCATCTTTATGCTTATGCTCAAAGGTTAGCATAAATCGTTGCGATTGCAAGCAATACTGCTATGATGATATATTACCAGGTGGCCCATGTAAAATCCTTGAAGTAGGAGGTCAGAAGGATGAACACCCACGTAAAACATAAGTATCTTACAAGGCTCTCCGTAGCTATGGTTTTAGTGATTGCTTTGGGCTGTGTTCGTGGTTACAGAACGGCATCCAATAACACTCCCGGTGGACCTGTGGTATCTATGGTCGAGAGAAAGTCTGCTCGGAAATATAAAGACCTCGGTACAGCAACGCTGACAGGCCCTAAAACTGCCGAAGTCCTGAGTTATCAGACTTGGACCATCGTATACACAGCCGGAAAGATAGGGATCAGACCGGGCGGGGGCATACGCATCGCTCTGCGACATATGAATCATCTCTGGAGCACCGTGCAGAACGAAGACCCGAATTCTCCCGGCTATCTGTCCACAAGATCCTCGAACGACATACCAATATCTGTCTCGGTTGAATGCAACAACTGGAGTAAGCGATTCATGGGCCCATATTTCCCCTGGCAGAACATTGTAGAAGTCATCGTCGGAGAACCTGGGCTCAAGGCAGGCCAGACCATGGAGATAATCTATGGTGATAAGTCGGGCGGTTCGCCTGGCTTGAAGGTTCAGCCGTTTGATGAACCGTCCTATGTCTTCAAGTTATACGTCGACCCGCTCGGTAAGGGAAAGTACATGCCCCTCGCCAATAATCCGGCCGTTGAGATTGTTGCGGCAGAAGCTCATGAGTTAACCGTGTTGATGCCCTCGAATGCTGTGGTAGGGGAGCCAACGTGGTTCGTCGTACGAGCTGAAGATCGTTTCGGAAATCCCGCTGCGAATTACAGAGGAACTGTTCGATTTGACTCAACCGATGGTTTAGCAATACTTCCGGAGTATTATACTTTCACTCAGGAGGACCATGGTGTACATCGATTCGAGAGCATCATATTCAATGAAAAAGGCATTCAGACTGTTACCGCCAGCAGCAGTTCTTTCACAGACCAGAGCAATCCAGTGAAGGTTTCGCAGAATCGGCCCAAGAATCTGTTACTTTGGGGAGACTTGCACGGTCACACTCTCCAATCCGATGGCCGGGGAACTGTCAAGGAGTATTATGACTTTGCCAGACATGTAGCAGCACTGGATTTCTGTGCGGTTTCCGATCATGCCTTTGAGATGTCAGAAGAAATGTGGGCTCATTCAAAGGCCGTTACCAATCGAGTTAATAGACCGGGCCGGTTTGTTACTTTCAATGCTTACGAATGGAGCGGTACGGCCAACGTAGGGGGAGATCATAACATTTACTGGCTCGATGACGATCCACCTATTTACAGGTCCAACACAGCCTATAACCAGTTAAATCTGCAGCTTTATCATGGCCCGGAACCAAAGGTCGGGCACGTAGAACAGCTTTTTGCCATTTTACAGGACAGGTTAAGAGATAAGAACGTCTTCTGCATCCCACATCGAGGAGGAAGAGCGGGTAATCCCAAATGGCACAATCCGAAAGTACAGCGCCTCGTTGAGATCTACAGCGAACACTTCCGAAGTGAACCTTGGGCGGCTGGATTCCTGAAAAAGGGGCACCGACTCGGCATCATGGCAAGCAGTGACAACCATTACGGCAATCCCGGTTACGGCTATTTGAAACGTAGAAAGGATAATGGTTCAGCCTTTGAGCCTGAAGAGGTCGGAATGGGTCTGATAGCGGTCTATGCAGGAAGACTCACACGTAAATCTATATTCACAGCCCTTTACGACCGTCACTGTTACGCAACGTCGGGTGATCGCATAATACTCGAGTTCACGGCTGATGGAAAGATAATGGGCTCTGAGCTTAAGTCTGTGGGATCACCCGTCTTCGCAGTGAGAGCGGTGGGTACAGACGACATCACACGAGTTAAGATAAAAAAGAACGGCCGGATAGTGTTCACCGCCGAGCCAGACAGCAGGCACTTTGAGCTAAGTTGGAGAGATGAAGAATTTGACGAGAGCCAAACTTCCTGCTACTGTGTGCGAATCATTCAGGCCAATAACGAGACGGCCGTCTCAAGCCCTATTTGGACAAACTGAATTCAATTTGGTAAGGTTCTGCCAAGAGAGCCTGTGGTTTATATAGGAATTCTGATGAAGAGGGCCTGCAATTATCCAAGCGGCTTTCATTAGAAGTACAGCAATGGACACTTATGAAGAGTTCAAAGTCAAATAGTAAAATCTCTGTTACCACAATTTTTTTTTGAGGCATTCTTGTTACGACATATCAGCCAACCTTAACAGCTTATCTGAACAGCTTTTCGGCCTCACGACGTAATTATAGTGAACATCACAAATCTACCTATGTCATGGCCAATCGTAAGAAAACCTTGCCAAACACCTATATGGAACTTGCCGAATACCAGGGTAGTTCATGCAGATTATTGGGACATAGCAAAATATCCGCTCCGGTTCATTCATTGAACGGGAATTCCATGTTAACTCGGGTTCATTGTCCGACCGGAACTCAGAGCGTTCAAAGTCTACGGGATATCATAAGGTTCTACCGAGTAGCTCTCTGGGATTTATTGTGTCAATATATCGGACAGTTTCCTGTCAGTCGGATTTGCCGCATTCGCAAGCCTGGCGCTACATAATCTTTTCAACAATCACCTGTTGTCCCTCGGCAAAGTGTGCGGTGGCGGCATCTTCCGGACTGATCATCAGTAGTTCACTTTCCTTGGAGGCAGCAGGTGGTCCGGCCTTTACGTGCACGGACCGCAGTCCACCGTACCACCAGCGGATATGACTGGCGTAGAGCAAATCGCCCGGTTCGGCGGCCATTTTGTCCAGTGCCGATTGGGAGAGGACAACCGTATTTTTCCCTGAGAGGCTTTGGTCAAGTTTTGTCTGGAGTCGCACTTTTTCGCCCGGTCGTCGATTCGGCCGACCTCCTTTAAACCGGCGCATGGCGTCCATTATGGTCCCGGCAACGAGTCCCTTCAATTCCGCCTCGGGCTTCGGCTTTGTAAACCATGTCACAGACACACCGAGCACCCCTGCCGCCAACAGACCATACAAGGCCCGCATGAACTTGTAACTGTCCGGCCCCATTCCGAAGTCAAAAGGTCCTACGAGAATATCCGACCAGATGAAAGAGAGGCCTATCAGGACGGCCCCACCGACAATGGTCACAAAGGCGGCAACAGGGGTGTAGCGTTTCCAGGTGATTCCCAAGAGGATCGCCATCAGGACCGGAGGAGTAACCGCGGCGGTAAACATACTGTGCGCCCCGTAAATAGTGTCTTTCATGAATATGGGAACCAGGGCCAGTCCCAAGCCAGCGGCACACAGACTCGAAATTCGCGCCACCCGCAGATAGTGCTTGTCGCTTTCGCCCGGTTTGACGTACGGCCTCCAGATATCGTTGACGAATATTGCACTGACAGCGTTGATAAGTGAATCGGCGGTACTCATCAACGCCGCCGTCAAAGCCGCCAAAACGAAACCGAAAATCCCTGGAGCACAGAGAAAATGAGCGGCCTTGACGAAGGAATCGGACGCGTCGGTGGTCAGCTCACCATTGTTTACGAGTGCCCTGGCGATCCACCCGCCGCAACTTGTGGCGACGGCGGCCAGCGGAGCCAGCACGAGTATCCAGCACACAACCATTCGGCGCGAATCCTTGACGCTCTTTAGTGAGAGAAATCGCATGACAAAACCCTGGTGCATCAGCATAAGCGCACCGGTGTTGGCGAGTCCATCCTGAACGTAGATACCGATGAAGCTGAACGTTGGGGGCGCGTTGAAGTCCGAAAAAGCATACTTATGTTCCTGTGGGAGCAACGACCAGAACTGGTCGAAGCCACCCAGGTGATAAATGCCGGCAATAAACAAGCCCAGACCCGCAATGAGCAATATCAGCCCCTGGGCAAGATCTGTCATAATAATCGCGGTTTGCCCGCCAATATAGACATACAAGGCCACGGCTACAGCGGTTACAACCGCCCCGGTCATCACCTCCCAGCCCAGCAGCGTGTGCAGGGTTCTGCCCAAAGTGATGAGGTTGATACCGATGTATCCAACGATGTATAACAGAATAATGAACGTGGCGGCGATGCGCGTTTTCCTATCGAAGCGAGCTTCCATATACTCGGGTATCGACTGAATTTTCCTGTAATATATAATTGGTATCCAGATAAGCACCAGGATTGGCATCCAGAACCAATCGTTGAGGTAGGATTGCGTGCTGCAGATTCCGTATCTGAACCCGGCGGCACTGTATTTGACGAAGCTATAGCTTCCAACAACCGTGGCAACACAAGAAAAGGCAATCAGCCACCACGAAAACCTCTGCCCACCGAAAAAGAATTCTTTTGTGGTGGACGTATACCGACCAAAGTACAGACCGAATCCCAGCACCGCAACAAAATAGCCCAGCATAACAACGTAGTCGAGATTTCCACCGATGGCTTGAGCAATCATAGTGAATCTCCGCTTGCCCATTCGGGTGCCAGGAAAGTAAAGATGCACACGATGGCCAGCATCAACAGGAAACCTGCGATGAGAATTACCAAAAGACGACGGTCTTCTGCGATTTTAAGGTCAAGGTACCTGCCGCGCAGACCACACCAGATTCCAACAAGGCACAAAACAGCTCCAATGCCAAATTGGCAAATAATCGGCCAAACTCGAAGCATGTTCACTTGCTGTTTCTCCTGTCGCTGAGTTTCAAAAAGTTGGTAATGGGCAGTGATTGCCTGACATGTGATTAGTCCTTGATCTGCTCTCTGAGCCATCTAGGGCGATTGGTAGTAATACCGCTTACCCCAAGTTCAACCAGGCGCTTTGCCTCCTGGGGATCGTCCACCGTCCAAACATAGAGTTTCTGCCCGGAAGCTTTGACTGTATCGACAAACTCTTTGGTAACGCCTGCATAATGAACGTCCAGGCCATCGAGACCTCTATCCTTAACCATTTGAACCAGTTTAGGATCATGCGGGATCCATTCTTCGGTTTCCTTGACTTTGTCAGTTCCCTTAAGCCAATATGTTGGAACATCGAGGAACTCCCTGGAGTTTGTCACTACCTCTATGTCGAATCCAATAATAACGATTTGAGACATCTTGCCGCTTTCAATGATGGTTTGCCTGAGAAAGGGGAGAATCTCTTTTCCGCATTTTATTTCAACGTAGAGTTTTCTTTTAGGCGGGATTGTCTTGAGGACATCATCCAATAAAGGCAGCCGCTCTTGGGCAAATTCTTCCCCTTTGAAACTTCCAAAATCAAGTTTACGTAGCTCCTGGTAGGTAGTTTCCTTGACTTTCAAGTCTGTCCCGGTAATGTGCTTTGTCGAAGCATCATGGATTACGACAATGCGATTATCCTTCGACAAATGGACGTCGATCTCGACATCAGCTTCTTTTTCCCAGCCGAGTACAACCGAGGCAACAGTGTTCTCCGGAGCCAGATATGATGCCCCACGGTGAGCAATGATTTCGACAGACTTTGCGCAACCGGACATGCCGGCAACTAACGAACAGAATAATCCACACATAACCAAACGTCTCATATTAAACGAAGTTACTAATATCTGCGAAATTTCTTTGTAAACAACTCTCAAATGAAGTCACCAAACACTTTAAGCGTAGAAAACTGTCCAATTTGCTGACAGTCTGACGTACTCACCGACAGCAACGCGATTATAATAACTGACTTATTGCGCTTGTCAAGCGCCAATAGGACCACTACGAATAATCGAGGCAGATGGAGACCTATGAAGAGCTCAAAATCAAATACAAAAATCCCTTTTGCCACAAGTTTTTTTTGAGGCATCCCCTTACGACATGCCAGTCAATGTGGGGAAAGAAAAATGGGACCGCAAGTGTGTGCTCAAAAGCAACGTACATTGAAACCTCTCACAAATTTTCACTATTTCATAACTATCTGATAACAAGAAGTTTATGAGAAGGGCTTTTTTGCAGAATTGGCAGATAACGGGTTGTATGACAGTTGTAGGCGCACTAAGCCTAAAAAAGCTGAGAAAAAGGACATACAAACCATGCCTAAATGAGAGAGCTATAGTATATCTGCAGCCAAAGAAAAAGGACTGAAAGTTTAAGCTCGCAGCCCTTTAACCGAGTCAGTTAGTTTGCGATTTCGAGTTACACGAATTTATGGGTTGGCGATGCCGGGTGAAGGCGTGGCTGCTTCCCAATTGGCTACATCATTGCTATAATCACTCGACACCTTGCGAGAAAGCGATTTTCCAAGCCCATCGGCTTCTATCGACCATAGGTCCACGCCGCCGGGACAATCCTCAGGATGCAAACCGTCACTGTAAGTCACCCTGTCAATGCGGATATAATATCGAGTGCCCTCCTCATCGATATCGCCAGGCATAGCAATCTGCAACCTCTCGCCGGCGTTGCTTAACCTGCCGCTATAGCCATCGAGAACCTGAACGCCGGGCGGCATACCGCCATACCTTGCTGTAAAGGTTGTCAGGTCTTTGGCCAATATTAGATACCCATAAGCCTGTATCGTAACAACCGGACCGGCTGAGAAGGTATAATCAATACCATCGGTGAACTTCCAAGGTGTTAATTTATCATAACGGTACAACGTCACCAGTGTTCCGGTTATATTATGCAGCTCGATATATTCCTCATTTTGATTGCCGGTTGGTGGATTGTACATAATCTCGTTGATTACAACGGGGCCGACTTTGGGATAAGCATTATTCGCATCCGGGGTATTGTAGTCCATCGCCACAAAGTTGAAATTATCCGTACTGCTTTTGTAGTAACGGCCAAGCGAAACGTTGGTCTGAGAAGCCCCAAAATCCTCCACCTGGCGATAGCCGGTCAAGTAGCCATTCGGATCAAGATGCGAGGATAGGTATACCTCCTCGCCATTCTCGCTTAAGGCAAAAGGTACATTACAGCCGGGATCACCAGGATTATTGAAATCTGTGTCCTGATAGAAAACCAAATAATCATTCGAAGCAATCGTTGTCCCATCGGCAATCCTGTATTTGGTCAGATTTGGCTCATCTTTATCATTGTCACTGAGGAACCAGCCGCTAATGTTAATCGCTTCGTCAGTAGTGTTATGCAATTCAATCCAGTCCGGACCGGCATTCGAGTGCGCCATCACTTCGTTGATTACCACGGCACCGGGGTTTGGGAGAATGCCGCTGTCATCAGTGCCGGGTGAGCCGTTGCGATATACACTTGCACGCCAGGAGCTTTTACGACTCCAGCGTCCCATCGGGTCGGCCATATCCTGAAATTCACTTTCGCTCACTGCCCGATTATAGATGCGAACATCGTCGATTAAACCGTAGTAATAAAGCGGAGAAGCAGGTTCGCAGCCAATATAAGCATTGCTGCTAACCCCTAAAAAACCAGTTGAAGAATCACTGTCTTTCAGTTGGCCGTTAATGTACAGTTTCAGATAGGAACCATCATTTGTTCCGGCAACATGGTACCATTCGTTTGGATTAATTGCTTCGGGAGAAATTGCCTGGACAAAACTCGCACCTACAACAACATAAAATGCAGGCCTACTACTGGAAACATAGAAATAGTAACCACTACCACCCGCGTTCTGGGTCATGATAGGATTCCATATTCCTGCATACTCGCTCGTGTGTATCCATGCCTGCGCTGTTAAAGCGTTCCCTGTTAAAGGAGCGATGGGATTAACAGAGACATAATCATCGACACCGTCAAAGCTTAAAGCTCCATCAATTCGGCCGGCAGTCCAAGTTGGATCTCCATTTAGGGTTCCGTTGTTGGTACCGGCACTGTCTGTTGCGATGTAGCCGGAGCCGTCATCGAATTTCCAGTGAGCAACCAGTCCTTTGTCCGATCCATACAGGGCGCTATCGCCGGGCTCTATCATAGTAAGGGAGAAACCATCGCCGTCGGTGATTGGATACCAGCTGTCTTTGTACTCAAGATCCAGAATCGTCCGTCCGTTAGCATCCTCCAGTTTAATCCTTTCTCCATCATTGGCCAGGCTGCCGGTATACTCACCTGCCATATTGACCCCTGTGCCGTATTGGGCTTCGAAAGCACTCTGGTTTTTAACAACTACGACGTATTCGTTGGGTTCAAGCTCCATGTCCGGGAAGGTGAAATGGATTCCTTCGGTGAATTGTACCAAATTCAGATTCAATATACTTGTTCCGATGTTTTTCAGTTCAATGAATTCCTCGTTTGGATCATTTGGATCACCCGTATTCTGTGGATGGTACATAATCTCAGTGATACGCAGGTTATCTGTAAGCGGACCGACGGCAAATATTGCCTCATTCAATGCGCTCCATGTGATGCCGTCCAGCACGCGAGCTTTGACGTGTGAACTCTTGTCAAACGTGATTTGCTGACCAATATACTCGATTGCGTTTGGTGATATGCCGCCGGTTGTATTAGCCTCGCCGGCTACCAGTTCAGCGGAGATGAGGAAGTCGGAGCTTGTGTTCGATGTATTCAAACCGTGGATTGCAAGTACGTTATCACCTTGCCTCAGAGAATTGAGTTTGTCGGATACAGGGATAGACTCAAGTCCGGCGGCCTCGTGGCCGCCAGTGGCGTTTGAGTTCCAAGCTGGCGTTCCAGTAAAGTTTATCTGCTCAATCACATCGCCATTGAGGTAAGCAACGAAGCCGTCGTCATATCGTATCTTCAGTGTCATGAAATTGAAATTGGCTGGATCGCCGTTAAAGGTGAATGGGATGCGAATGTAACAGGAGTTATTCCCGTTGTACATTTTCGCAGTGACATCGTAGCTGATGTACGACTCGTAACCTGTTCCTTGTTCGTATCCGACACCGCCGGTTTTGCCGGATATGAAAGTGCCGTCGTTCCAGCCCGAGTCGTCGAACACCGGGTCGATGTACCAGTTTGGGTCAACAGACGCGGCCGGTACGAGCACGCGCTTAACAGCATCCTCAGTCACGAGGGTGGTACTAATAATCTGCATGCTCTCAAGCAAACGCGGGTCGTTGCCGTCGGTCGTGTAATAGAGGGTGCCGGATCCGTTGGGATTAACCATAGTCAGCACGTCATTGGGCCAAATCTCGCCTCCGTGCTGAGGTGAGCCGTTGATATAAAAATCCGGAGCGTCCACACTGAAATAAATGCCTTCCTGTATAAATGCATTGAACATTATACTACGCCGTTGCGGTGTCCATGTATCAACAACGTATGTACTCATATTGGGAAGGACACCTAACATCTCGTCGCGAAGTTCATAGAACCGCTTTTCTATATTGGCATTCGTAAAAGCGCCATCATGAAAGAAATGTTTATAGACACGGTCTGCAAATAGCTGCCTGAAATTAACGTTGACCTTGAGCGCCCGATAGAGCCAGCCGTTGGCATTGTTTTGGCTATTAAGTCTGTCGAGATAGACGGTACTGAGGCGATCTGAGAACATACCGCCTTCTGCGTCCCAGATGAAGAACCTCCATCGTCCCTCCTCCGATCGCTCAGATGCGGCAGCCCAGTTATTTTGAGGCCAATCCCAATTACCCGACCAAAGTTGTAATATCAGGTAGTCGATAAATGCGGGAATGTCAAGACGCCTGCCCACTTCCTGGTAATGGGCGTCGTTAGTCAGATCATTGTTTCGGGCAGAGTCCAGCATCGCGTTCCAGCTCACTGTGTCCCCGTCACGGATTCCATTCATGGTCATCACATCCCATTCCTTATCGCTGTTATACCATTCCTGACAGTGCTGTTTCTTGATGTGTTCACAGGGATTGAAGTAGCCCTTATATTCGCCATTAATAAAGAGGTTGGCCATTATTCCGCCACTGGAGACCTGCCCCATATCCATATACAGACGCCTGAGGAGTTCGTCTTTAATAAACGGATTAGTCCTGTCGTTGTGCCCGCCTCGAAGAACGATGCTCTTAAAACGTTCAACTTCGAAGGGAAATAGTGGATATTCAAGCCGGTTCTCGCCATATTGGCTGCGGAAGTAGAGTCTGAAAGCGAATTTGCAATTTCCTGACCAATACCCGCCACAGCGGGTATAGCGTGGACGCATCCAGCTACTGCCGTGGACCCGGATTCCACAATCCTCCTGTAGGGCTGAATTATCTCCTGGATAAATCAACTCGAAGGAAACGGGACGCTCAAAATCCATTCCTCGCTGCATAGGATTGTTGTAGCTGTTCGGACCGTCCGGGTTCCACACTCCACCGCTGTAGTAGCCGCCTACGATTGCCATGACGCCATTTGGCTCGTAGAATGTGTCCCCTGCATCGCCGACTAATGAAACCACAGGCAATCCCTTGATTGTTGCACTTGCGTTAAGTAAATACGTGTGTGTTTCGACCGCAGAATCCAGGAAGCCTGGTTTGAACGCAACGGCGCGAATCATGGTGGTCGTATTAATGGGGATTGGCAGGTTGTAAATGTTCCCGTGGGTGATCGTAGGCCGTGTGCCATCGGAGGTGTAACGAATCTCTGCGTCATCGTCCCCGGTGTACAGTTTTAACATGAATGTAGAGTCATAAAAACCACGCTTATGGCTGAACCATACCTCATCAACAACGCCCATTCCACCGGAAACGTTGAATGTGCCTGGTGTGGCTGTGGTGAAGTATTGCGGGATTGCCTCGTTCCTGGCGGCAACCAGCTCGGGAAGGATTAGGAAGTCACCATTGTTCTTGTCGTCGTTGAGCCCGTGAATTGACAGCACGTTCATACCGGTCTGCAGCGTACTCAGAAAGGCCGTTAGGTTTATTACATCGATGACCGAAGCGTTTGCATCCGGACGGTCGGTTAAAGCCGTTGAATCCCAATAGATTGAATTCGGTGCGTTACGGCTGGCTACCTCCTGGCCATTAATGTATGCCGCGAATCCGTCTTCGTACTTCATCCGCAGCATTAATGTATCAAATGTTCCCGCCTGTCCCTCTTCGAGTTGAAACTCAATGCGTATCCACAGCGAAGAATTGACACCCAGCATTTTATCTTCCATATCGGTGGCAATCCAACTACCGGTCCAGGGCGAAAGATACTGGCCTTCGATTGGATTACCATGGATGATACCTGGACCTTCCCAGGTTACAGCAATGTTGTCGCCGCCGCCGGCTTCCTTATGTAGCGCTTCGATAAAGTATTTCTGACCGGCCGCCAGGGTAATCGAGGAGGACTGCTGCAGGGCATACTTGCTCCATTCACGTGAGTTGGTCCAGCCCGACACGTTCGCAATCAGAGATTTGTTTGCCGGATTTGTGTCCGTGCTAAGCCATAGCTCGCTGGAATCATCACTTGCAATCCAGAAGGTGTAGTCACCGCTCGTGGGTGGGTGAAGGAATCCGTGCATCCGTGTGCCGTAATCGTCCCCCCAGCCCGACGGTGCTTCAAACAACGTTGGCTCACTGCTGCCGGTTGGATTGTCCGGATAATTTGAGTTACCTGTCAGGTCCGGCACTGTTGAGCCGCCAATGCCTGTCCAGTACTCTCTCAGGATTGTACCCTCGCCGCCGGCGCTGCCAAAGCCGATTGTTGTTTCTCCGGTGCCCCATGCTGAGTCGTTGAAATCAACAGCAGTCCAATCCGTGCCTAAGGTTGCATCGTCGATGGTCGGCACGTGATACGAAACAGTCGTGCCTATTGGCACAAGATTCGTGGCGTGCTGTGGCAGACCATATGAGATATCGGGCAACTGTAAAGGGTATTCCGGCGTGTATTCGTGAACGACTGTTTTACCGTCGGATGCCACTAGCGCTAAGTACTCTCCGGGTTCTTTGTCGAGATTGAAGTTTGTGTGATAGTAACCTGCAGGGTCAAGATACGGGTAATTATGTGGATATAGCTCATAAGTTTTCCCAGAGGCAAAGACAATCAGGAAATCACCAGGCTTAATCTTCAGGCCGTTTGGGAATTGCCACATGGTCAGGTTGGCAGAACTGTCAGTCAGATACCAGCCATCCAGAACAACAGCCGTGTCCGTCGGATTGTAAATCTCGATCCAGTCGGAGGATCGACCGTCTCCATCCAGCAGCGTAGTGCTGTTTCTCGCCATGAGTTCGCTGATGACCAAATGGGTTCTTATGTCCTGCCAGTTTGCAGCTAACAGGGCAAAGTCAGCCATATCTACGCCGTTGACATCATCGAGGTTGGCGCAACTGTAACCGAAGCAGCCTGAGAATTCCAGCCACTGCAGGGAAAAGAGATGCAGGTCTGTGAAATCAACCTTGTTATCTGCATTGAGATCGCCTAAGGCGTAAGGCCGGGCACTGGCTGAAACAGTCGAGAATACTGTTAACGCCAGGGTGAGCAACGAGATTTTCATGGCCTCGCGTATCTTTACCTCCTTCCTCACTGATGTTTTAGGCCACTGACTACGATTTTTCCTTTTTACGATTTGTGGGCCTTAAAGTCGTAATTAAATGAACCCTGTTTATTTTATCATATTTTGAGTAGTTTAGTCAATGATTATTGTCCCTAAAACTTAGAGTTTTCCTCACAGCCCGTATCAAGGTAAGTCCCGGACGCAAAAAAGCTACTTGCCCGTTTTCTCACTCCCTCATATCATAACTCCTGAGAAAAACGTGGGGTTGCTTCCGTTGTTCAGCAAGAAAATGTCCAGCTTTTTTCAAACGCCAAACCTTACATACGGGCATGCCATAGTAGTTAACATAATTCAACCTTTTCCTACACCATACACGAGCTAATTTCAAAAGACCAAGCTACTGACGAGTGCTACTCTATCAAAGAAATCTGGGACATTATTATTCGGAACGCCCATATCACAGATGAAAGAGAGAGGACACATATGAAGAGTTCAAAGTCGAATAATAAAATCTCTGTTGCCACCATTCTTTTTATCTTGAGGCATCCTTTTACGACATATCAGCTAACGTTCACAACTTGTCTGAACAGCTTTTCGGCCTCACGACATAATTATAATGGATATCACAATCTACGTATCTCATGGCCAATACGTCTAAGTCCATGAGTATTGTTGTGAGTCTTGTACGAGACCTTATGGATGTACTATATATGTCTTTTGTTTTTTGGTTGCAGGGTGTGGTAATAAGACTGGTGAGGGGATAGCATAGAGATCCGTTGACAGTAGGCATCAAGGGTCTTTATAATCTTAAACGTTCTTTAACAGGAAATGATAGATCTGATTGTGAGGGACTGATTATGAAATCCTCTAAGCAGTTGTTTGTACTTGTATTGGTTGCGTTCTGGATTCCTTCAGCTTGCGGGGAGCAACGGAACATCGCAAAAAGCAGGAAATACACCCTCGACCCGAAACCGAGCTACAGGCACTGCACCGATTCGGGCGACAGGATTCAGTTGACTGATGGTGTTTATGCCGAAGGCTATTTCTGGACGCAAGCCGATACTGTTGGCTGGCGTGGTGTCAATCCGGCCTATATTACCATAGACCTCGAAGCAGTAGAACCGATATGCGGGGTATCATTCAGTACCGCAGCCGGTGTGGCCGGCGTCCATTGGCCTGTATCGATACTCATTCTCGTGAGCGATGATAATAAGAGTTGGGTGTATGCTGGTGATCTGGTGGTACTGTCCGCCAAGAACGGCCAACCGAAGACAGAGGGGTACTCGGAGCATCGCTTCTGTACCCATGAGTTCAGGACGCGTGGTCGTTATGTAAAACTCGTTGTCAGCGGGAACGGGGCATACATATTTGTTGATGAGATCGAAGTCTATCGCGGACCTGACGAATTCCTGGCAGGACCACCGGCCGGACGGAGGATCGAGGATGTAACAAACTTCTTTCGTGAGGTGGTCGTAACCCAATGTGTGAAAAGGAGGCTCCGGAACGATCTTGCAGTAGTGCGTAAAGCGCTTCAGGATATCACCGAGTCGGCTGAGTTGGATAAGGAACTTGATGCCATAGAGGATGAGATCCCCGATATCAAACAGGCCCAGACACAGGACTTCAGGAACATCCTTCCACTCAACAGCTTGCACAAGCACATCTTCTCGGTTCAGGGGATCATCTGGCGAAAGAAGGGTCTCAAGCAGCTTGTTGCTTGGCAGAAAAACCGCTGGGACATGTTGAATCCCACCGAGCTGCCACATGGAGATGGTGCCAAAATCGACGTGGCTATGATGAGGAACGAGTACCGCAGCGCAGCCTTCAATCTGAGCAATCCTGGTCCGGAAGACCTCAAGCTCAATGTCGCTATCTTGGGCCTGCCCGGTGGACCGAATCCCGACTATATCAGTGTACACAATGTGCCCTTCACCGATACGAAGTCTGGTGTTCCAGTTGCTGCGGCGTTGCCGCTTGCAAAGAAGATGGAACAACACTTTCGATTTGAGATACCTGCAGGCATGACCCGGCAGGTGTGGCTGACTTTCCATCCAAAGGATATCTCGGCTGGCAAATACTCGGGCGAAATCGTAATTACAAATGCTCTGGTCCGCATACCTGTAAAGCTGAAAATCTACCCCTTCACCTTCCCCGACCAGCCGACGCTCCATTTGGGAGGATGGGATTATACCGACCGGGATAATCGGTATGAAGTCACGCCGGAAAATCGAACGGCGTTGATTTCACATCTGCGTGAGCATTTTGTTGATACCCCATGGGCGACTGGAAGTGTCATGCCACAGGGCGAGTATGACAGTCAAGGAAACATGACAAGGGAGCCTTCGACTGAAAACTTCCGGAAATGGCTCATGCGGTGGCCTGATGCACGTAATTACTACGTGTTCGCTGCGGTTGGCAACCGTTTCGGCGGCTTTGAAATGGGTACGCCGCCTTTCAGGAAGGCGGTTTCTCAGTGGATCACCTGGTGGGTCGGTGCGCTGGCCAAGTGGAATATCAGGCCACAGCAGTTGGGTCTGCTGTTGGTGGACGAACCACACTCACATGAGCAGGACAAAATCATAATTGAATATGCTAAAGTTATAAAGGCGGCGCAGCCGAAAGTCGTAATCTGGGAGGACCCAACGTGGTGGGAGCCACGGAAGGCAACACCTGAACTGTTCGAGTTGAGTACTACGCTTTGTCCAAATTTGCCGATGTGGATGGGACAGGGAAAGCAATTTGCTGACTTCTATGTCAAGCAGCGAGATGCCGGACGAATACTGTGGTTCTACTCTTGCAGCGGCCCCGGTAAACTGCTTGATCCTTACAGTTATCACCGAATGCAGCACTGGTTCTGTTGGAAATACCAGGCGCGTGGTTCAGGTTTTTGGGCGTTTGGCGACTCTAACGGCGCATCCTCATGGAATGAGTATCTATCGAAGCTGGGGGCATATACCCCGTTATTCCTTGACAAGGAATCCGTTACCGGCGGCAAACACATGGAGGCGATCCGTGAAGGGATAGAAGACTACGAATACCTTCGCATGCTGCGCGATAAGATTGCAGAGGTGGAAGGGAAGGGAGTGAAAAGCAAGGCTGTTGATTCCGCCAAGAAACTTGCGGATACCGCCGCTGACCGTGTTACGTCATGCATGCTGAAGCCGGACATGATCCACTGGGGCCAGGCGAAAGATCGTTCTATTGCAGACACGGTTCGCGTTGACGTGCTCGAAATGCTCTCTGAGCTCGAGTAAGGACGAGGCTGTATACGGATCGGTTTTGTCGATTACGGCCAGCAGAAACTAGAATGACAAAAGCAGCCGCAACTTGAGTAACACAAGTAACGGTCATTGAATCCTCTGCTATTTTTTCACTATTTTATAACTCGCTGTAAACACGGAGCTTGTGAGATGGACATTTTGGAGAAATTGGCAGATAATGGGTTGTATGGTTGTAGTCCCGTTGTAGGCACACAAAGCCCAAAAAGCTGAGGAAAAGGGAATACAAAATATGCCTAAATTAGATAGCCATACACATTCTGATTAATTTCTGTGCGATATCAACAAAGCTTGGCAGAGGGAATAAGAGTTGCTTATATTTCTTCATTTTTCTGTGGATGAAATCGATGCTTCGTTGTTCGATTCACATATCTCTTCAATTCTTTGGTCAGGATCAATAACAACTCTAATGCCGGGTGAAAGCGTAATCTTATTCAACATTATTGAAACTGTAGAAGGTTGTAGATCCCCGGATTCAGGAAGAAAATTTATCACAGTGCGTGCAAGTACACGTTTTTTGCTCTGAGAACCTCTCATAACAACAACGGGCAGTTCTCTTATGGGTGAGTTTCCCAGGTTATGAACGGTCAACTTCAAGGTAGAGTGTTTTTCATTTGTGCCGACAATCGTGATATCATCTGTACAGATGGCCGCATCGGGCAGAGGCCCATGGCGTTTCAAGGTATTCACCAGTTGAAACTTGATTATAGTTTCCTGGCGTGAAGGAATGTCCAGTTCGTATCTTCCCGCCCGTTCGTGAAGTGTGAATCGCTCAATTGTATGTTTGGGCTTTTGATATTTTTTTGAAGTATTTCGCTGGATTGGACCATACCGGATCTGGTATTTACCCGGCAGCAATTGCCATAGTCGCATACCCACTTTCATTTGCTCAGGCCGATGGTTGTAAAGCCACACAGACAATTCTTTTGGGGTCGCACCAACAACCAGAGCGGAAAAATCTGCATGTGGTACATCCCATGTTACAGCCATTATCGGCATGCCTGCATCTTTCCATTCGCGTATTGCTCCCGTATAAGCACCGAATGAGAGAGAAGATCCTGCAAGTCCCGCCCGGTCTGTCTGAATCACTTCTCGTGTTTGAAGATTGAAGTTGACTCTCAATCGTCGTAGTGCATTTTCGATTCTTTTCAGAAAAGAATCGTAATCACCACTCAATTGAAGTTGTTGTGCTGGTCCCAATCTCTCTATAATAAGATTGTCGTAAGCATTGTCTTGGGTCGACCAGCGATATTGCGCAAGAGTGTTGCTGTTAAGCCCTCCTTTGGCCTGCCGAATAGCCCAACCTAAAGGATCTTCATCTAAATCAGGAAATTCTTTGGAGCCCTTCGGCATTTCGCTTTGCTGCCAGGCCATGAAGGTATGAAACGGTTGAAGAAATTTGTTGTTACGGGATAGTGTGTAGGCTGAGAGAAAGGTGTCATGCATCCAATGGTTTGAAAGATTGCAGCAACCCATGTAATTATAATAGGGGTCATTCCAAGGGGCACCGTTTGGCGGCGCAATATCTCCAGAAGGATACCAGATATTGGCCGGGATGATACCAGCAATCTTGTTGTATTTTTGGGTCATGGTTGCGTTGAGCCAGCCCTCCACCCAATTCAGGTAGAAATCCCTCGCCGCGAGGTTTCCATACCAGGCTGCCCATAAGAAGTGTTTCATTGGACGACTTGAGTAATAATTATCCCCTCCTTCCCTGATGTGGGTACCGGCACGATCGCCGCCGAAAAATGCCGACTTGAAACGTACATATCCTTTTGCATCGATACCTGTATAGAAATCCCGAATCCGTCTGCAACTTGCCAGGTTTCGTTCGAACCATATCGGATTGCCGTATTTTATTGCGAGCATTGTGGGTATGGTATCGGCTGAAGGCTCCGCAGAATGCTCAACATCTCCATACCCCCCATCAAAGCCATCAACAAGCACATGATCCCAGACTCCTTGACATAGTTTTTCGATACCATCGTTTATGACAGGCTCGGCATTTGAGATCATTGCAAAAGGTCCCCACGAGCGAAGGATCTCGACATCGTCTCCCCATCCCCCGCCGAGTTGTCCATCTTCTCTCTGCCGTGTTTTGAACCACCACTTAAGAACCGTAAGTTGTCGGACATACATCTCATGCAGTAAAGCCGCCCAGCGAGGAGCGTCTGGTTTGTTTTCAATAAGCTCTTCGCCCCACGGGATTTGTTCACCTGTGAGTTCTCGAAGAACGGTGTGCTTGGGCGCCTTGCTTTTCAATTCCTCAAACATAGTTCTTGCTGTTTCGAGTTTCCTGCGATTCGCACCTTCCAGTCCGCTTGCGCGCAAAAACCGAGCCCGATAAAGCCTGGCTTTGTCGTAGAAAGGATTGTCATCCGGGCCCAGCGCCATGAGCATGCTGCATGCCTTCGGATCACGCGGAAAGATACGGACCCGGCTGAAAAGCGATGCCGCCCAGGCATATTCGGCCAAGCGCCGATCCTTTGGATTCTGCTCAAGGAGTTTCGAAAAAAGTCTCTCGAGATAGGTGAAATCGTTTGGTTCTTCTTCGTAATAGAGATTGCCATATACAAAAGCCAGCCCCGCTGCTTTGTATTCTCCGGATAACGTTTGAAAGATCCTTTTTGCCTTGTTCAGGTCATCGCTATTGTAGGCCTGAACAGCTCTTGCCACTTGAGAGGACGCTTTGTTCGATGTCCTGAGTTTTCCACCTTGATCTGTTGACAAACACAATCCTTTGAGGTTCAGGATGTACTGGGGAGTATCCGGATGAAGTGCAGCTCGCTCGTAGACACGAACATTATCAACATACATACCGTTCCATGTCACGAGCCCGATGGCGTCGAAACCGGGGCCGCCCATAATCTGGTCGTCATAGCCTTCGAGCAGCAGCTCGCCGTCCACCACAAGTAACAAACGTTTGCCTTCTTTGGTTGCTACAATATGGTATTTTTGTTTAGATTCGATAAGTCGTTTGGGATTCTTGTCGCGAACTGCTTCGAGTTTTCTGCCGCCTATGATTTTATTGACGGTGTTATTCTCGCCGCCGAATGCGAGCAGGTAATTCCAGCTCATGGCGCTGAGACGTTCTGCAGCCAACGTAACGGAGAGGTCGCAGGGAGGTTTTCCTTCGAAGGCCTCGGCATCGAATTCTATTCTGACATCAGCGGTAAATGCCTTGGTTATTTTTGCACACGCCGGCTGATTGCTTCCGACGAGCATTCGGCCTTTGCTGATAACGGCATCATTGCTCGTCCAGTCACCGCCCAATTCAGCCCGTTCGAAATCATCCTGAAAACAAAGGGTCCAAAGATTCCCGGCCTGTTGATTTTCAGCGGCATAGACAAGACATGTAAACAGCATGTTAAATGAAAATGCAATGTAGAGAATTCTCATGCGTCGTTGCACCTTAATCTCAACTCTACAGGCTCTGACCGACGAATACCAGCATTTGGGCTGTTCTATTATTGCTCATCGTACACGGTCTATATATTTGGACATCACTGTCCGTGGAAATATCACTTACTTTTTACATTTGCTCGCAAGGATATAGTCAAGTCCAAACATGTGGCTTTTCACAGCAGTAGGATTGGCGCCCAGGATGGTCACCTTGAGTCTGTTCTTTCCTCGGCGGAGCTGGCACGCAGGCAGTTTCACATCAGTGGCAATCACCGAGGGATTGTAAAGATCCAGCGAGTCTATTTTTGTCTCTGAGTTTACGGCAATACGCACAATGCCATAGTCTACAGCCTTTGTAATACCAAGTGTCACATCATAATCCCCTGTTTCTTCAATGGTGAACTCCACGATCAGACTGTCTTGTTCCTTGGCATTTCTCCACCAGAGTTGACGGTTATTACTCCAGCCGAATCTGGGTATATTCTGAATCTCCGTGACCCCTCCGGACCGCTCCGTGATCGGCAGTGTTTCGCCTTCAATGGCATTCTTAACAAGTCTGGGTTTGATAATATCATCTACGGCTCGCGGAATGGGACGTTTTGCCTCTTTTGGGTCAGGTTTGACATCCCAAGTTGCACCGCCCCTAGCATACCAGAAGGTGGCTGGAGCGTAGCTCATAGTGGTTTTGGCCCAGTGCCATAGTTCCATATCGAACCGGATGGATTTTCGAAAAGGAATAGCATCTAAAGAACGGTACCTGGAATTGACTGTAAAACCGGGCTTGAGGTTACCGTCGCCGCTTGGTTGTGCATGAAATGCTGATTCGAAGAAGTTCGGCTTACACCAGGCATAGCCGTAGTAGTCTTCGGTGCCTGTGCCGATATGGGACGGGAAAGATTCGCCGTCAACGTAGATTTTCTCATCCCCCTCTCCCCACCATGTATTTGCAGTATTGAACAGTGTCAGGACATCACCGACATAAGTGCCCCTGCCTTTAACGGTAATCCAGTTCAGGTCAAAAGCGCCGTGGTCTTTGGCCTTGTTGTTGGACTGTGTCTTAATATCGGCCCATTGCTTCCATGCGGCGTGGAAATAGCATGATCGATTATCCCAGTCCCAGGGGCCACTGCGGATTCGTCCTAGGACTAACTTGACTGGTTTAGAGCCAAGGTTCAGGATATGAACCCTGGCCTGTTTCTGAAACGGCATAATCCAATAGCACGATAACTTGTTATCAGCAGAAACGTTTGTGTACCACGTTGAATGGGGATGTATGTGGTAGCCGGTGCCGAAGAAATCACCGATTGGGCACCAGACTGTAGTGGTTCCGTCGAAGGTCATTTTGATGACCGTCGACCGCAATGCCTGTGCTAAATCATTAGCCTGTAGTTGAAACTCCAGAGAACGAATTGCTTTGGAGCCCTTAATAGTTATGGTTCTTTCCCTGGAAGGCAAGATGTTCCCCTCTAATTTTTTCTCCTTCAACTGCCCCGGGCCTGTACGCTCATTCAGTTTAAGCATCCGCTGCACTTGGTTGATGTTCGTGCGTGCGTATTCCAGGGCCTTCATGATGAAAGACTCGACTTTTGTTCCCGGTTCATAGGTACGATAGTTGATCTGATAGTAGAGAGCTTCACCTTTACGCGCACCCTCATCGACAAAGCTCTTGGTTTCGTAAGTGATTTTGCAATGTTTGGCATAGGGAATGGGCAGATAAAGGTTATGGCCCCGATGCTTGTACGCGGTTTCCGACGACACACCCTGTGACAAAGGTTCCCCGACCAACAGGCCGCCACTAATCAGGTTGGCCGCAGGTCCTTCGATGACAGGCTTTGTCTCTTTATCAAGATAAACACGCAATGTACCGTTACTGAATTCGCCGCCACCTGGTCCATGCCATGTTGCCCAGATACGCACGATTGCTCCGGGACCGTCGGCGTCCATCAGCACGTGTTCCTTCCTACCATTGTTGTCTTCAATTCGGACAAAGTAGCTTCGATCCCAGTTGGCCCACCAGGTGGGAGAACCAGGCTCAGTGGAATTGCGGTCATAACTGCTGAACTGCCTGCAGGTATACGCCGGCTTCGGCAGCCGGGCTATGCTATCTCGATTGACCATTTCTTCCAGAAGTGATTCAAATGTGATTGTGTCGGATTCTGCAGCCTGTGCCGTACATATCATAATGTGGATTGCACATAAACCGGCAAGCATTATCCATGAGCCGATAAGAGTCTTTTTTTGATGCATAATGTCTCCTTTATCTAACGAGTATTGCTTCCTTGTTTATTTCCAGGAATTACGGATATTTTACTCTCCAGAATTGCCAAAGATGATACCATAATGAGGATAGACTGGTCAAGATGGGTGTCCTGAAAACGATAACCCACAACAAACATTGGACCGCTCCTGCTAACTTATTAGCTCCAGTGCGCGTGTATGAATCTCACTCATCTGGCGCACAACCGGTGTCACAAGTCACTTTTGACACTACTGAAACATTCATTCGGCTAAGAAATTAAAAAGCCTGCTTTTTATACTTTCTGTTATGAGGTCATCTTCTATGGAGAATTACTTATTGACGAAGGACATTGAAACCGTTACACAATTTTTCGCTTTTACATAAACCGCTGATAGTACAGAGCTTATGAGATAGGGAATTTTGCTGAATTGAGAGATAACGGGCTTTCGGGTTGTAGGGCAGTTGTAGGCTATTGACACCGAAATGACAGACGTTATCAACAAGGAGATTGCTCTTGCAGAAGATATGCGAAACTCAGTAGAATCCTTGCATGAAAGATCTAAGAAATAAGGCGCTTATCTGCCTTTCAATTGTCGCTCTGCCCACACTTAGCGGCTGCAGATGGGGATTGCCGTCGAAGGGGCCGGCGCCTATCCAACCTATAGTCGTGGCCCATGCCCATAATGACTACGAGCATCATCGTCCTCTTTTTGACGCGCTGGAAAACGGTTTTTGCAGTGTGGAGGCAGACATACATATAGTGGACGGTAAACTGCTCGTCGCTCATGACCGACATCAGACCGCCAAGGGAATGACACTGCAGAAACTCTATCTCGATCCTTTGCGGCAGCGCGTGAGGACCTACGGCGGGAGCGTCTATCCCGACGGCGGAGAGTTCACGTTAATGATCGACATCAAGACAGACGCCGAGGAGACTTACAGAGCCTTACACGCAGTTCTCGGTCAGTACAGTAGTATTCTTTCGGTTGTGTGTGGAGGCAGCGTCAGTGCGAACGCGGTGAACGTGGTAATCAGCGGGAATCGTCCGCGAGTATTGATGCTGTCACAAAGCGTCCGCTATGCGGGATATGACGGTCGATTGAAAGACCTCGATTCGGAAGATCCAGCTCACTTCATGCCGTGGATCAGTGAGCACTTCTCGAAGGTGACTCAATGGCGTGGCGACGGGCCGATGCCCGAGAACGACAGGAAGAATTTGAGGAGTATTGTAAGGAGGGCCCATGGAAAACATAGGAAGGTGAGGTTTTGGGCGACTCCTGACTTGCCGGTAGTCTGGGAAGTGTTGATGGATGCCGGCGTGGACCTCATCAATGTGGATAACCTAGAAGCGTTTTGCGAGTATTATTCTGAACACAGAAGCGGGAAACATGAAATTTAATCCCTTCTTGAAAGATTACCGTTTGGAGTGACAGGAAAACGTGAAATGAAACAGTCTGCAAAGTCGCCTTATTTTCTCGTACTCGTTCTACTTCTGACTATAACCGCCTCTGCCCCATGCGGCCATCATTCGGGCCAGGAAGCAAATCTCAAGACCATCAGGATGCTAATCGTTGACGGATTCAGTAATCATGATTGGCAACAGACAACCCGAGTCATACGGCAGATTCTGGAGAGCAGCGAGTTCTTTGACATCGATGTCTCTACCGCCCCTTCGTCACCTGGCAGTCCAGAGTGGGATACATGGAGGCCCAGGTTCTCCGCATTCAACTTTAGTCGTAGATAATGAAAATCTGTACTTTTTCTTTAGAGGCATCGGAGGCCAGAGTGCATTTCCGTTCAATTTATTTTGGCCAAGGGAATCCACTGCCAGTCGAACCAGGGCCGGTTGATTCAGGGCGGCCTCAACAGCATAAAAAGATGATCTGAAGTTGTAGTGTTTGGGCTTCGCATTGATTGTAGATTTTGCATTGCGGTCAGGCTCTGCGCATAGTCCTGCAATAGATAAAAAAAGTGCGGTTAAAATCAAAAAGATTAAGGCGAGAGTACAAGGGACTTGTCTATGATTCAACATTTAATCTTTACCTCATTTTATTGTTCTTTTCAATTGGTTCTAATTGTATTAATATATTGTCAATATCGTCCGGTTCAATGGATTGTTTTAAAATAAAAAAGGTTGTAATTATGAAGCGAGCTAAAACAGTACGTAACGATTCTCAAGATTCTCTGAATTCTCAAACTTCCTCCTGTGCTTCGTCTGGTTGTTGCTCAGGTGATAAATCAGCTGATGTTCCACGGCGGACATTTCTGAAGATGGCCGGAGGCGCGTTGATCGCCACGTCGTTAGGCCGGCCTGCAGTTTCTATGGCAGGCCCATTCAGCGCCAAGGACCTAAGACAGAAACACCTGGTGCCTGCGAATAAACGGCTGGATCCAAGTTGGATCAAGGCACTATATCAACGCGGCGTCAAGGAAGTTTTCTCTGGCAAGTCATTGGAAAATATTGCAATGCCCTGCGGGGGGATCGGCACTGGGCAGCTTTATCTGTGCGGTGATGGTACGCTCGGCTGCTGGCAGATCTTTAACAACGCAGTATCCAACTGGGTTGAGAACACCCATTCCACATATACGCATCGTGGAATTGCCAGGCCTGTTGATCAAGGCTTTGCTGTTTATCTCAAAAGAAAAGGCAGTAAGCCGGCAGTTAAACATCTCAGCCGCGAGGGATTCAAAGAGATTGAATTCTGCGGTAAATATCCTGTCGGCACTGTCAATTACAAAGAAGCCGGCTTTCCGGTAACTGCGTTCATGGAGGTCTTCTCTCCTTATATTCCGGTTAATTCCCGGGAATCGAATTTGCCGTCAACACTTTTTCACGTTACTATTCGCAACAGTTCCAAAGAGCCGATGTCGGCCGGAGTAATGGGATGGCTTGAGAATGCAGTGTGTTTTAATTATGGACAGCAATTCCCAACGCTTCGAAAAACAGTTATAGAGGACAAAATCGGGCGGAGGATTCTAACCCATTCTGCTTTAGAACCTCCCAAGGTGAAAAAGGAACCTGCGCCGAAAAAAACTCGTTCTGTAATTGTCTTTGAAGATTTCGAGAAAAAAGATTATGGCAAGTGGACAATGCAGGGTACAGCCTTCGGGAAACACCCGGCAAAGGGAACGCTTCAGAATCAAAATCCTGTTAGCGGATTCAAAGGCAAAGGGCTTGTCAATACTTTTTATCAAGGCGATAAAACGCGCGGTACCCTCACATCAGAGGAATTTACCATCAGCCGGCACTTTATCAATTTCCTTGTTGGCGGCGGCGGGCATCCTGAGAAGACATGCATAAACCTGGTTATTGATGGAAAAGTGATCCGGACTGCAACAGGCCGCAACAATGAGCGGTTGGCGTGGCATTCGTGGGATGTAAAGAGATTTGAGAATAAAACAGCGCAAATCGTTATTATTGATAATGCAACCGGCGGCTGGGGCCACATAAATGTGGATCAGATTGAATTTGCTGACAAACCTCACGCTGATGATCCTGTGCCAATGGTATATTCCGCTGATTTCGGCACTATGACTCTGGGTTGTTTGAAACCGCTTAAAAAGGGAGCGTCTGATGCGGAAGTAATTCCGAACGGTTCTTCTGCTGGTTCTTCCGATGGATATATCTCCACCGGAGATCAGACTTATGGTGTTGAAAAGAAGATGTGTGGATTGCTTCATGCAGAGCCCGTGACATTGAAACCTGGCGAGGAGCATACATTTACATTTCTTTTGACCTGGCATTTTCCCAACCAGTCTGGTGGCCATGAGTATGACAGCCGCTTTAAGAATTCTACTGAGGTGGCGCAGTATATTTTTGATAACCATGAGAGACTCAGCCGCGACACACGGCTTTGGCGCGACACTTTCTACAACAGCACGCTGCCCTATTGGCTGCTTGACAGGTTGCATTCAACAGCCTCCTACCTGGCAACCGGAACATGCCAGTGGTGGAAGAACGGGCGCTTCTGGGCATATGAGGGCGTGAGCTGCTGTAACGGAACCTGTACACATGTGTGGAACTATGCGCATGGGCACGCGCGACTGTTCCCAGCGCTTGCCCGAACGATTCGTGAGATGCAGGACTTCAGCCCGCGGGAAAAGGGCGGAGGATTTCATCCTGATACTGGCCTTGTTGGATTTCGCAGCAACGACAGTTATGCTGCTGATGGACAGTGTGGAACGATCCTGAAGGCGTATCGTGAGCATCTGATGTCGGCGGATTACAGTTTTTTGAAGCGCAATTGGAAATCAATCAAGAAGGCCCTCATGTACTCGATTTCCCGTGACGGTAATTCCGATGGGCTCATCGAGGATTCACAACACAACACATATGATATCAACTACTATGGTGCGAATACATTCGTCGGATCGCTTTACCTGGCTGCGCTTCATGCAGGTGAAGCAATGGCGTGTGAGATGGGGGATTTGTCTTTTGCCAGGCTCGTAAAAACTATTTATGACAGCGGCTGCAAGTTGTCCCTTGAGCGCTTGTGGAACGGAGAATATTTTACGCAGGAGGTGGACCTTAAAGTGCATCCAGAGCATCAGTATGAAAAGGGATGCCTTTCGGATCACTTGTTTGGACAGGGCTGGGCGCACCAGGTCGGTCTGGGATATATCTATCCTGAAGACAAGGTGAAGTCCGCCATGAAAGCAGTATGGAATTACAACTGGGCCCCTGATATTACGCCCTACAACAAAAAGCACAAGCCGTTTCGCTGGTTTATAAGTTCCGGGCAGGCGGGGCTTTTTACCTGTACTTGGCCAAAGGGTGGCTACCTTCCCAGGGGTACTGTTTATAAGAACGAGGTGTGGACGGGAATTGAGTATCAGGTCGCTGGCCACATGATCTGGGAAGGAATGGTTGAGGAAGGTTTGGCGATCTGCCGTGCTGTCCACGACCGCTACCATCCCGATCTTATCAATCCCTACAATGAGGTTGAGTGTGGTGATCATTATGCCCGGGCGCTGGCGAGTTGGGGTGTTTACCTGGCGCTTTGCGGATTCGAATATCATGGCCCGAAGGGGCATATCGGATTTGCTCCGCGCATTACTCCTGAGTCTTTTCAGACGGCTTTCACGGCAGCCGAAGGATGGGGGACATTTTCTCAGAACCGCAAAGCCGGGTACCAGCAGAACCGTATCGCGCTTCGATGGGGCAGGCTGCGGTTGAAGTTCATTGATCTTGCCGTTGAGAAGAAGCTCCCGGTTAGCGTCCGAGTCTCCGGCAGACGGATCGAAGCAAAGGCTGATTTTAAAAAGCACCGGGTGCTTTTGACATTGGAGCGCGAGTTGACATTGAAAGCAGGGCAGACTTTGGAGGTTGTTTTCAGTTGATCAAATTTATTATTTCGCGAATATTTTTATTGACGATTTGTTTGCCTGTTGTGGGCGTTGAATTGGAAACAAGATGCGCCCCCGGCAGTTTTGTGTTTCAGGCAGACAATAAGAAGGTGGTGGAAGCTTACAAGCTTGCTGTTAAAGTTATTGAAGGGAATATCAAGCCTTGGCGAAGAGGTCTTCTCACAACAACAAAGCCGGCCCTGATGGCTGGGAAGGGCTACGCAAGTCCCTGGACGCGGGATGCGAGCTACAATACGTTTTTCTGCGCCGGCCTGATCTATCCACAAGTTGCAAAGAACACCTTGCTGAGTGTCTTGATCAAAGAGAACGGTACAGTGCGAATAGGGGGCCAGTACTGGGACTGTGTATCTTGGATTACCGGGGCATGGGCATATTATCTTTATACAGGCGACAGGGAATTTCTTGATCTGTCCTTTGATGTTGCTGTCAACTCTCTGGCATATTTCCGGGAAAGGGAATTCGACAAGGAGACGGGACTTTTCTGTGGTCCTGGCTGGTCTGATGGTGTGGGAGGTTATCCTGAACCGTACAACCACACAGGCGGCAGTTCTTTCATACTTGATTATGCAAAGTATAACAAGCACGTGGATAAGATCCGCATGAAGGCTCTCAGTACGAATTGTCTTTATTGCAATGCCTATCGTGTTGCCTCGCTCATGGGAAAGCTGCTCAAAAAACCTGCACTCAAGTTGTCTGATCTGGATGAAAAGAGCATGGCGCTTAAAGCAGCAATCAACAGGAGACTCTGGATAGAGAAATCTGGTCGCTATGCTTATTTTCTTGATGTGCATGGAAAGCTGGATCATTCCCATGAGGGGCTGGGCCACGCCCATGCTATCCTGTTTGGCATTGCTGACTCAAAACGTGCAGAGCGAATTTTCAGATCGCAGCATGTTTCTCCACACGGCATTCCATGTACGTGGCCGCTGTTTCCTCGTTTTAGTGAGGAGGCTGTGGGCCTGCACTGTGGTACTGTTTGGCCGCAGATACAGGGCTTCTGGGCCCTTGCCGCTGCCTCTTGTGGCCGGCTTGATGTCATGGATCACGAATTTCGTGCTCTCACTGATATGGCGCTTGCAAGCAATGATTTTCGCGAAATTTATCATCCGGAAACAGGCAAGCCATACGGTGGAATGCAAACTGGAAAGCTGTGGCGTAGTGAACCTGGACAGACCTGGGCAGCAACGGCCTATATCGCCATGATCTATCAAGGAATAATCGGCATGCGTTTTGATTCTAAGGGGATCGAATTTCATCCTCTTGTACCTCAACGATTGGGGAAGATCAGCTTAAGTGGCATCAAGTATCGAAGTATGAATTTGGATATACGCATCATTGGATCAGGAACGTTGGTAAAGAGATCCTCTCTTGACGGAAAGCCGCTTGAACAACCGGCAGTTGCAGCTTCCCTGGTCGGGCATCATGTGATAGAAATCCACATGGCCGGCAACTTGTAGATCGGGTTTACCAGACATCTTATTTACGCAGCTTCTTTCAATGTAACAACCGGTAAATCACTAATTGTTGAGTTCAAAGTTCGCTCCATTAACTGCTTCAGCTGGCCCTGGTCAGGATTTAGGTGGCTCATTGAAATGCTCTCTTATTATCTCTCTGACGCTATGACGGGCAATAGAAGATATATCGGTCGAAGGCACCCGTCAAGAGGGCCAAAACTTCTGCTTCTTGACGAGGTCTTAAAATACATGGGGCGGGCAGGCGCAGTTGCAGTTCAGGATTCGACTTTACGCAGACAACTGACACCACTCTCCCTGCGAAGACTTGGGTGCAGTTGAAATTCAGAGGAACAAGAGACCAACTTTTCAAGGTCTTCCCGGCAATTGCTAACTTGGCCGATAAATCTGATGACGGCAAGGTGACGGTATATATCGAAGGAAGGGCTCAAGAAGGCTATGATCCATCTTGGTTACGTAATGCCGTAGAAGAGCCCTTAGATGAGGCGGACATAGAGCGAGACTAGTTCGTTACTTTTACAATGACTTGCAAGCTATTCTTGGATTATCTGCCCTTTGCAAAAGCTGCACCGTTCAACACCAGTCCCTGCATGCATTAGGCAGGATCCCAGCGTTTCTCACTTCATCATTCGAAATTCCAAATTCCCGCAATTATCATTCATCATTAATCATTTTTATGGCTTGCCTATAAGGCACCTCGAACAATACAACAACGTTGACATTGTATCTCCGAAAGCCCCGCCACTTGTTGGCGGGGTTGCCGGTCCTTGGCGTGGCTTACCCATCTTTCCTTCGATGGAGCGTATCAGCGCCGTCTCCTCATGGGAAGCCCCTCCTGGATCAATACCCGGAGAAATCCTAGTTGAAGTCGGTTTGTAGACCAAAAGGAAAACAGGCTTGTAGAACCTTTTTATTTTTACAGTGAGCAACAATACGATCGGCTATGTCTGCCACAGCCAAGCGTATGAAGAAGGAGGATATGAACCGGGTTCGGGGACCAACCTGGCCAAAGGTGCCGGAGAAATTATGATAAAGGAGGCCCTGGACATCATTGACCAAATCAAACAAAGCAAATAGTATTCTTTTCAACTCGCCATATAATTTTTCTGACTACGCCAATTTGTCCCGGTTCTCATAAATCTTTGATATGGCGTCGGCGATGTCGTCCATATCCCTTTTGGTGCCGAGCAGGAGGCTTTGGAAAAACCACACGGCTTCATCAGAAAGCCGGTCGCCATCGGGACAGTGATTCAACTGCCGACACCGCTCCAACCTCTTTTTGGAGTAGGCTTTCCGGAAATTCTTAGACTGCAGAGCATTTTCGAAGAAAGCGTTTTTATTGACTCGGTTATATCCGCTGGAGCAAGGAACGCCTTCGGCCCTCAGGGTGGCGAGGAACTTGCTGCGGGGCACATCGTGGAAGTGCTCCTTCTTGTACCGGAAGGGATAGAGATGGTATGCCGCCCGGGTAACACCGTCATATAATTTATGGGGAATAATCCCGGGGATGTCCTTGATACGGGAGGTGAGGTGTTTGGCGTTTTCGTTGCGGGTCTCGGTCTGTTCTTCCAGGCGTTTCATTTGTGCTAACAGTATGGCCGCTTGATATTCGGCCATACGGCATTTGTTTCCCATAATGCGAAAACCTGTACCCTCGACTTGTCCCACATTGCC
>JAUWLI010000098.1 GCA_030613765.1 Phycisphaerae bacterium | reverse complement strand
CGACCAGGCAAATAAACGGAAAGTAAAGCTTCAGGAGGGTAAACACTACTTCCGCCTTCTATTGATGCAAAGCGGTCTCGTAATGTGCCGGGATTACTGGTAAGGTTATCAGATTCTGAAAACCTCACCAGTAATCCCGGCACTTTACGAGACCGCTTTGCATCAATAGAAGGCGGAAAAGGTGTTTACCCGCCGGAAGCTTTACTTTCCGTTTATTTGCCGGGTCGGGCCTCGACCGCCCTCGAGAATTATTCCACTGCGGATTTGCCTGAGGAGCTTTTGATTAATCGTGATTCCAAGCCTCTAACGCACTTATACAGTTTGCTGCTTGCAGCGAAACAATCTGAAGCACCGGTCACTACATTTGTTAAATACCTGGTCCTGGCCGGTCCATTAGCGTTTGTTATCCCAATTCTGGTTTTTATAGCCTTGCGAATCATCTATATTTTGAGGGTTCCCGTATTGCAAAAGAACCGCAAAACGGGGTCCCTGCAAACAACTCGGCAAGAGAATAACCCAAGTTTTGACAGTACCTTTTTGGTTTTCTCGGCCGGTTGTTTAGGGATTGGAATGGTGATTTCTCTGTGTTACCTGTACCAAATCCGGTTTGGCTCGCTGTATCTGCACATCGGGATTATTTCGTCTGTATTTATGGTTGGTTTAACCGCCGGCGCTATCCTAATCAGGCATTTGCTTTTAGGCGAAAGGAAAACTCAACCGCAGATTCTGTTATTTTCGGTAATACTTGTGCACGCGCTAATCCTGAGCACAATTGCTTTTTGGCCGGCCCAGCAATGGACACACCTTATTTTTGGGAGCGCGTTTGTTTTGTGCGGTCTATGCACAGGGTGCTATTTCCCACTGGCTGCCAGGGGGCTTGCTGATTCCGGGTTTGAGGCGGGGCAGGCCGGCAGTAAACTCGAAATGGCCGACCATATTGGGGCTTCAGCCGGGGGATTGTTAACAGGCCTTATTCTTGTTCCGGTACTTGGGGTAAAGCTCACAATACTTGTCTTTATACTGTTTATTCTGGCCAATACGCCGGCTGCTGTACTAAGAATATATAAGACGGAAAAAATTTGTTCTATAGACACAATCATCTTCAGGCTACGCAGGTTTGGCTACATCCTGTTTGGTATCGGAGTATGCATCGTCTTGTGCTCGAACCTGCTTGCTGAGGCTGGTGCGAAGCTGAGGCCATCATTACCACAGTATGCAGCTCAAGCACTTGCCGGTGAGATGAGCATTGAGGAGAAATCAACTGTTCCTGGCCCCCCCTTCTTGCCTTCGCAAGAAAGCAGGGGGGGAAAAATCAATTATTTCAGGGTTTGCGACGCCAACGATAAACTGA
The DNA here is from genome assembly GCA_030613765.1 of Phycisphaerae bacterium. The sequence continues at coordinate 7,671 of JAUWLI010000098.1, read as the reverse complement.
CTGGATACATTTTTAGCTCTGAAGACTTGGCACCCGAGGTTCGTGGTTTTGGCGGGAAGATGAATCTTGGTATCCATGTAGATACAACCGGCAGATTGATTAACTTCCATATAATACGGTCCAACGAAACTCCTGCATACCTTAACCTCCTTAGTCAAGCGGATGCACCAAGAGGTGCCCCCCCCGGAACAAACAACCCGGCCTTTTATGACCGCCTCAACAGACGCAAGCTTTTCGGGCTTCAGCCTTTTGCGGATGTCCACTCGGTGACCGGGGCCACCGTCAGCTCCGAAGCCATTCTTTCGGCACTTCAAACTTCGGCCCACAGGTTCGCCAGCCAAGTTCTCGGCCATACTCTTGAACCTGAGCTCAAAGAAAAAACTCGTCTGGCCAACCTGACAGACACCCACGGGATATATTTATTAGGCGCTTTCGCACTTGCTTTGATTGTAACCTACCGAGGAGGATTTTGGAGCAGATTGGCAGTTCTTTGCCTTAATCTTGTGGTCGGCGGTATCATTTTGAACACTCAGTATTCCAGCGAACAAGTGGCGAGCATACTGTCTTTGCAGGCTCCTGCTGTGGGATTGTCTGGAGCATTTCTGCTGGTGATAGGAATACCAATTTTGGTAATATCTTTCGGCAATCTCTATTGTGGTTACATCTGTCCATTCGGAGCCGTACAGGAATTGCTCGGGTATGTTGTGCCTGAAAGATTCAAGCACCCGATATCGGTGGAATCGATGCAAAAAGCGAGATTTGTCAAATATGGGGTTCTTTTAGTTGTTATAATTGTCTTCTTTTTTTCCAGAAACCGAACGACTCTGGCAGCAGATCCCCTCATCTCAATTTTCAATTTTCAATTTTGGCAATTATCAATATTTGGGCCCCTATTACTAATCGTGTTGATAGCCCTGACAGGCTCGGTTTTTTATACTCGCTTCTGGTGTAGATGTCTGTGTCCCGTCGGAGCTTTTCTGTCACTGCTTAACAAGGTGGTCATACTAAAGCGATATGTGCCGGCGAAAAAGTTCGGCAATTGCGAGTTCGGGCTCACCGGCAAAGACCAAATGGATTGCTTATATTGTGACCGATGTCGTTACCCGGCAAAGGCGGTTGTAAAAAAAGAACATTTGTTGCGTCCCCATAACGCAACAGCAAAGCTGTGGTCCCGATATTTTGTAGTGGGCGTACTCTTAGTGGCAATACTTGTATCGACGGTTTCTGTAAACAGGTTTTTGCAGGTCATTGGCGCCGGTATCGGCAAATCTGCAGGGACACAGTCCGCGGGCGGTGAGCCTCGAGATATCGATTTGCAGCGTATCCGCACAATGATTGAGCAGAATAGGCTTTCCGATCGTGAAGCTGAATTTTATAAGAAGGTTGAGTAGTGTTAGTATAGTGGACCGCCAGAGGCGGAATAATGCGTTTGGAGAATCATGTTCCTGCCAAGGTAAAATTCTTAATCACCTGCACTCGCGTTACTTCCACGCTTGTCTGCACAAACAGAGGTGGGAGCACAAGCGGCAGAGTGTAAATTCGTCTGGCAAGATTGTATCGCTCGGGACAGTCCGCAGGCTACAGCGGATATGTTTTTTAGCTCCTTGGGAGTCAACTTGTTTTGGGACAGGCGGTAAATCAATATAAAACCCAACGACGAACCGAATCGATACAGGGGGACCGTCATGGCTGAGATTTTACTGAGCCTAATTAAGTTGCCCTGCAGACCCATTGCAAACATATCATCGAGGGTGCAAAGCTTGTTCGACTTGCAGATATTATCCACAAGCTCCGGGGTGAAGCAATTCTCTAAATGCTGCTTTTCAAGAGTAATTGCCTGAACTTGCGTGACAGCAGGTACAAGCGGCTGGTCACTTTCGGACACATACAATCCGAAGTCGTGTTGCTGAAGTGGAATCCCATTTCGCGATTCTTTGCGAAATGAAAATCCCGGCAAAAAGAAGGCAACGTTTGAATCGGAGATTTCCTCTTTGATAAGTTTGCCGGCGGTATGTAAAAGACTGCTCAAGTCGGTTGTCCCGAGAATTACCTCGTAAAAATTCGCTGTGAAATTGATAGTATTTAGCCTTTTGATAAAGTCCCCCTGGGCCGAGATGAAATCAGTGCACAGTATATCTGTTTTTCGGGCCTGCTTTTTGCGTTCTTTGTTTAGCTTACGAATAAGCAGACGTAATCTTCTATGTCGTTCTTTATGGTCCACGAGACACCTTTTTAGGCCCCCAAACGCATTTTTTCGCTTTTGGAAAAGGCCTTTCAATAACTAAATTTGGAATGGTCTCCGGATTTAGATTCGGCTTAGTTGGCGGCCGGCTTTAAGAACAACAGATTCTAAGGAAGATTATAAGAGGCAGCCCTATAAGTAATCAGTTATCAGGTTCATGGTGGTTAAGGCTGGATATCGACAAGAGCGTGTCCTGACTTATCGGGAACAACATGTCTGCATTCTCGGACTTACTACTGGAAGGGATTCGGCGCCTTTGGCTTTCTTCTGTCCGCCATCATCATTTACAGGGCAACATTATTGTCACGGTGGTTCCACTGCCTGACCGACTTATTATGCGAAGACTCCCTTTGTTTAACCGGATAACCCGTTGAGCGTAGGCAAGACCCATTCCTTGTTTTCGACCTGCAGGCTTGGCGGAAAAGAATGGCTGGGTCGCTTTTTCGAGGGTTTCTGCGTCCATCCCGCAGCCGAGGTCGCTGATTTGCAACTTCACAAAGCTTCCGGATTCGGCGGCAACGGCTGTAACCTTTACGGGGCCAAGACTGCCGGTATAGGATTCAATGGCGTTGGAAAAGACATTTGCAATCGCTGATACAATCTGGGCCGAATCTACAAAAACGCTCTTGATATCCTCGGCAACTTCGATTTGGACGTTGATATGTTCTACACCCGTCTTTTGGCTGGTTAATTGTACAGCTTCATCGAGTACCTGTTTGACATTCGTCTCAGCCGGCCTAGGTTCCTGCGGCCTGGCAAAACTCATCAGCTCCTCGATAATCCGGGATATTTTTCCGGCGTTTTCCTGGATCTGTTTCAGGAGTTGCTTTTTCCCCAGCTCAGTCTCGGTCTCGTTGAGTAATTGTGCCCGGCCTGATATTACCGAGAGGGGATTATTTAGTTCGTGCGCTGCTCCGGCGGCCATCTCAACTAAAGCATTCAGGGAACTCTCTGTGGTAATCTTTGGCTGGGTGTCTTTGGGCTTTGCAAGATGCTGTGCAAACTGCTCGGCAAAACACTGTTGTTTGGCGGCAGAACAAGCCACATCTAAAATAGAACCGGCAATCGAAGTAGCTATCCTGAATTTTTCCTGGAACAGCTCAATATCTGCCGGATACCGAAGTTCAAAAACAATCACTCCAATTGCTTTGCCGCTGGAGAGTAGAGGCATCAACTTTGTCTGGTTCAAGTCAAAGTCAACATCTAATTGTTCAAACAGCCAACCAATATAATCGTGAGCATCCAAAATTGCAAAGTCGCGTGCCATCACTTCCGGTATGGCGGGTATTTCGGCAGGAGCATTCAAGTAAACCAGCTTTGTTTGTGAGAGGTTTTCCACAACAACAGCTTCGAGAGATTGCGAGTTGGCCTGAGGCGCTAAATACAAACAAACCATACCTGTTTGATAAAACTTTTGCCAACGAACAGCGAAATTTTCTGCTATATCGATGGCTCCGGCAGACGAATTTATACTGAGCAGAAATTCTTTTATAAAATCGAAACTGCTCGAAGCACTTTGCAATTGTCGATTTTCAAGAGACAATTCTGTGTGCTCATGAGCCAATCGGACAGCAGTAGTGTGAACAACGTCACAATAGGTCGCCGCGGCGTTTGGCAAATCCAGGCCTAAGACTTCGGATTTCTGACTGACTGACTCGGGCAGCTTTTGACGGATTTGTTCCAGTTGCTCGAAGTTTATTGCAAGCGATTGGGCGATTTGCTCTGCCGGCTCGGGTGAATCGAAACTGCCGGATCGGCCGATGCCGGATTGGCGTGCTATAGAGTCTGCTAACTGCACAACCTGGGCAATTCTTGCTTCAGGCATACTTTGAGAAATCCTCACAACATCAGTGTGATGAAGCCAGATGGCAAGGGTAATTTGATTTGGCAGGTGCCACTTTTGAGCCAGACGCTTACCAAGGATTGTGTGATCCAAGCCAAAGTGTTTTTGCTCGATAGTACAAGCACTGGCTCCTGTTGATTTTGCTTCTTCGACAATACGTACAAAACTCTTCGGCATTGCCTCTTCAATCGCAAGTTTTCCGATATCGTGAAGCAAGCCAGCACAGTGAACCAACTGGGGATTCATGCGAGGTGATACGATTTCAGCGATATCTTTAGCACAACAGGCAACTGCAAGGGCGTGAAGTGCCAGCTCTTTCCTAAGCTGAAACCTGTTGTCGCCGGAGTCGAAAGCCCCAAAAACCTTGACAGAGAAAAAAACGTCTCGAATAAGGTGTGCGGGCAGCTTGTCAAGTGCCTGACGGAGCGAAAACTTTTCGCCAGACAAGCTTAAGTCCTTCTGGTGGATGAGCGAAAGAGTCTTTGCGGTAAGGGCCGGGTCTAATTCAATAATATCAGCTACGTCGGAGGGTGAGAATTGGGATTGTAAGAGCTTGGAAAAAAATTTTACTGCGACTGAGGGCAAGGTCGAAAGAGAAACGAGCCGACGAATAACAAGCTCTACCTGGTGAGCAGAAGTTGGGGCAACTTTTTCATCCGGCATTTAGTTATATCCTCGTACTTAATGGTTAGTATTTGTTCCTTGGTTTCAACCGGGGTGTGTTATTACAACCGAAGCAATCCATTCATTAACAATTATTCACTAATCTATTTCATCTGTAAAACAGTAGCGATTTTGTCGGTCAGTTCCGTGATGTTAAACGGTTTTTTTATGAAATCTTCGGCACCGGATTTTAAGAGCTGGTCGATCTCATCCTGTTTTACAACCCCGCTCACGACAATAATTTTGATGTTTCCAAATTCCGGATTTTCTCGTATCGTCTGGCAAACGATATTTCCATTGACGTCGGGCAACATATAGTCGAGCAATATCAGGTCAGGCCGGAACTGCTGTGTCGATATCCCCGCCTCATATCCGCTGGATGCGGTTTTGATTTCGAATCTTCCATCGCGGACGAGAACGTCCACAATAAGCTCGACGATTTCGGCATCGTCATCAACGACCAGGATTTTCTTTTTTCCAGACTCGAGGTTATCGAGTGGAATATTATTTTCCTTCATGAATTTGACAAGATTCTTGCGGGGAATTCTCCGGAATTTTGAGCCGGGAATACGAAATCCTTGCAGTCTGCCGGAATCAAAACACCGGATGATTGTCTGCTGGCTTACTTTGCAAACTTCGGCGGCCTCACCGGTTGTAAATAAATCCTTCATCTTGTCTATTCCTCTTCCTCAACCAAATCCTTTGGGCACATGGGCTGTCCAAATTGCCTCATTGTCCTAATTTAACTGTCAAGTCTTGCGTTTGTCAAGGATAAAAATGCTGAAAAACAGAGTTTTACCTATGAAAGGCCAAATTTTATCAGACTTTAGGTGGACTACAGAGGATTCCAGAGGGATTTTGCCGTATTTGGTCCCTTAGAGCGAAGCGGAGGAAAATGTCGATGAAAGAACAGATATCAAGAAAACCATCCCGCCGCCTTAGGCAATGGACAAATTGATTTCGCTATTTCCACTTTTGGCCTTCATTAGAGTGAAAGAACCAACGGCGAAAAAAGCTCAAGAAATGAAAAAATAAGAAATTAATTTGACAGGTTCTGTTTCACAGGATTGTTGTTAACTTTGCTGCACACCGGGATATCAACCATGCCCGCATTATGAGAAGCAAAGAGCAAAAAAGCTATTCAGAATGATTACGTCAGCCTTGGTGCCAATCCTGATGCTATGGATTGCATGCAAATTCTGCACTTGTTCGAGGTGTCTTTATAGGGCTTGCTGCCTACCCACTCCGATGCAGTGTAACTTGTTCTGAATCTTCTTGCAATATTACCCGATTAGATGTAAAGTAATGGAAAACTTATCAGAACATTTTACCTTTTATAATTTGATTTTGCCAAAGGTGGTATCCGAAACCACAACGAAATAATTGGCAGCATAATTATAATACAAACTACAACTTTGTCGTAGCCAAGCTTGTAGCAATAAAGAATAAAAGCCTAAAAAACAAATTCGAGTGTAACTTCTGAAAATAGTTATGCCAACGTAGCTCAACGGTAGAGTTCTGGTTTTGTAAACCAGGGGTTGTCGGTTCGAATCCGACCGTTGGCTTTTGCATCCACATTTTTACCCATCTAAAGGTATCGTTTGCCACTTTTCCGCGCCAAGCGCAGCGCCAAATCAATTTTGTCATTTGTGCCTGTTGCTGAAATTTTATGTTCTTCTTTACCCGGCGATCCTAAATCCGGCAAACCACGTATAAGGAAGCAATGATACCCTGGGAATGCAGGTTAACAATCATGTTAAACAGCGTTTTTTCAATTTTAGCTTGACAGGAACTCGGTCATGTGCTGAAATTCACGTTAGCGCAGCATGCTGGCTCGCGTCCAAGAGAACTTCACATGTACATTACCAACGAGGCAAAGATGTATGTGCTATCCGCTGATGAGGCACTAATGGCTATCAGTAAAACGGTACTCGTGCGTATACAAGGTGGCTGACACCTCTATAATGAATATGCCATGACGTTCAGAACAGAAAAAGACACGATGGTGGAAATGGAGGTGCCAGAAGGCACCTACTACGGTTCGCAGATTGCGCGTTCACTGCTGAATTTTGACATTGGCATAGAAAAGACTCCCCAAGAATTGATTGTGGCGTTCGGTTTTTTAAAGAAAGCCACCCAGATTGCCAAGAAAGCGTACGTGGAAGGCACAACGTTGAAAGATGCAGCCGTTACTTTGGGTTTCCTCAGCGCCGAGGAGTTCGACAGCATCGTCGTACCGGCCAAGATGACCGGTCCGCAGAAACCTGATATTGAGAAATCCGGCAGAACCGGAAAATCCTGAGCGGCATAAACGATGAACTCAGAACCAGAAAGGAAAAGAGGCTGAAGTCATGAAGGATACTATCACCGAACAGATCCTGAGCGGGCATTTAGTAAAGGGCGAGCTCAAGGAAGGACATGAAATCGGTTTGACTATAGATCAGACGCTGACCCAAGATGCTACCGGAACCATGGTGTACCTGGAGTTTGAATCTCTGGGAATCGATACAGTCAAACCAGCGGTTGTGGTCAGCTACGTTGATCACAACATTATTCAAACGGACTCACGAAATGCCGATGATCACCGGTTTCTTCAGTCGTGTGCTGCGAAGTACGGTTCCGTTTTTTCTCCGCCCGGCAACGGAGTATGCCATCACGTCCACCGTCAGCGATTCGGCGTGCCCGGACAAACTCTGCTGGGGTCAGATAGTCATACGACAACCGGCGGCTGCCTAAGTATGCTTGCCATGGGTGCGGGGGGCGTCGAGGTCGCTATGGCCATGGCGGGTCATCCGTACCATATCGAGACGCCGAAGGTCTGGGGAGTCTACGTCGAGGGTCAATTCCAGCCGTTCGTGTCCGGTAAGGACTTGATCCTTGAGTTGCTCCGACGATACTCCTGCAAGGCCGGTACGGGCAAGAT
>JAUWLI010000325.1 GCA_030613765.1 Phycisphaerae bacterium | reverse complement strand
GAAATTAAACAGGCGGATGCCAAAGGCTTACAAGCAATTGACCGGCCTTATGACAAGGCTGGAAAAGCACTACAAAGACATGCAGGATATGGAGTTTACGATACAAAATAAAGTTCTCTATATTCTGCAGACGCGGACGGGGAAGCGTACGGCTGAGTCGGCGGTCAAGACCGCGGTGGATATGGTCAGTGAGAGGCTGATAACGAGGAAGGAAGCGGTCAACCGGGTAACGCCGGAACAGATGGAACGTCTGCTGCATCCTCACTTTGACCCGAAGGCTGCGCGGAATGTGATTGCCAGGGGTCTGCCGGCGTCGCCTGGGGCGGCGGTTGGGCAGGTTGTGTTCAACGCCGATACTGCTGAGGCGTGGAAGAAGAAAGGTAAAAAGGTCATCCTCGTGCGAATCGAGACCAGCCCGGAAGATATCGGCGGGATGGACGCGGCGGAAGGTATTTTAACGGCCCGCGGTGGAATGACGAGCCATGCGGCGGTGGTTGCACGCGGGATGGGTAAATCGTGTGTGGCGGGGGTGAACGCACTGCATATTAATTACAAGGCCAAGAAGATGAATGTGGGTAAATTGACGGTCAAGGAAGGAGACTGGATTAGTCTTGACGGGTCGACCGGTGAGGTCATGACGGGGCAGTTGGGGACGGTGGAGCCTGTGATGAGCGGCGACTTCGGTAAGTTTATGGAGATTTGCGACGGGATTCGCAGGCTTGGGGTCCGGACGAACGCCGATACGCCGGGCGATGCAAAGAGGGCGAGAGAGTTCGGGGCTGAGGGGATTGGGCTTTGCAGGACCGAGCATATGTTCTTCGAGGGTGAGCGGATTTGGCCTGTACGCCAGATGATTTTGGCGGCGGATGATTACGCCTTGATGCTTCAGAATATGGAGGCGGCGCACACTGAGAAAGAGAAAAAGGCGATTGAGAAGGAACACGCTGCGGCGAAGAAGCAGTTCGAAGGGGCGTTGAAGAAGCTGCTGCCTCTGCAGCGAGGAGATTTTGAGGGCATATTTAAGGCGATGGCCGGGCTGCCTGTTACGATTCGTTTGCTTGACCCGCCACTGCATGAATTTTTGCCACAGGATGCGGCGAGCCAGGCGGAGATGGCGAGGCGGCTTGGCGTTAAGCCGGCCGTGGTGAAAGCCAAGGTTGAGCAGTTGCATGAGTTTAATCCTATGTTGGGACATCGCGGGTGCCGGCTTACGGTGACGTATCCAGCGATTGGGCGAATGCAGGCACGGGCGATTATCGAGGCGGCGCTGAATGTTAAGAAGACAGGCAAGGTTGTTCTGCCTGAGATTATGATACCTCTGGCCGGCGCTGTTTCGGAATTGAAGATGGTCAAGGATGAGATTGTCGATGAGATTAAAAAAGTCTTTAAAGAGAGGAAGAGCAGGATTAAATATCTGGGGGGGACGATGATTGAGGTACCCAGGGCGGCGCTGACGGCGGATGAGATTGCGAAGGAGGCGGAGTTCTTCAGCTTCGGGACGAATGACCTGACGCAGATGACGATGGGCTTTTCGCGCGATGATGCGGGTAAGTTCTTAGGTGAATATGTTAATAAGGGTATTTATGCCGCCGACCCGTTCCAGATACTCGACCAGGTTGGTGTGGGCAAATTGGTTGAGATGGGTACGAAATTAGGCAGGAAGACCAGTAAGAAATTGAAGGTCGGTATCTGCGGGGAGCACGGCGGTGAGCCGAACAGTATCGACTTCTGCCATCGGGTCGGGATGAATTATGTTTCATGTTCGCCGTTCAGGGTGCCGATAGCAAGACTGGCGGCGGCGCAGGCGGTAGTGAGATAGTCGTTAGTATTTAGTCGATAGTCGTTAGCTTTGTTGAGGCCGACTTCGTCGGCATTAACTTAGCTGAAACAAATGGTGAGTAGTTAATTGGTTAAATTTCCTGGGGAGAGCCGTTGAGCGCTTTTTGCGTTCGTCGGACAGCGGTTAGCCGGGAAAAAGGGCTTCAGTTCCTTCGGGGGCTGGAGCCCAAAATTTTTGTAGATGCAAGACACAAGACGGTTTGACGGAGGGAATATCCAATATCGAACAAGGAATTTCGAATGATGAAGTGAACAACGCTGGATCCCCTCACGAATAATTAAGTATGAATGATTATTGATTCATTTCCGCGTTTGGAAAACAGATTTTGCACACGCTGCCGCAGTTGGTTCAGAATTCAAAACCCAAACACAAAACCAGCGCATTGACTCCTTCATTCGGCGATCTTGTTTGTCCGTTAGAGATATGCTGTAACTTCAGGGCAATATGCCAGTCCGAATCAAACTTGTAACCGATACCAATTTCAGAAAGGGCGTTCCAGCGGGCAGCATTGCGTCTGAACTTATGCGAATTCCACAGTACCGAGACACCAAATTCCCAGTAGGGCCCTTTGTGATTTATGTCCCGATACCAGCGCATGACCGGCCCCAATGCGGTTGCGTAGATCGTATCGCTTTCGCCATTGTCGTTTCTGTCCTGGTAGTAAATCAAAGCCGGGTACCATCTCAGGCCCACCTCGCCACGTGACTTGTATATGGGCCATTCATACCCAATCGAAGAGGCGAAATAATAATCCCCTTTCCGGTCGGCCTCGCCGCCAGTACTCAATCCCGAGCCGCCCAAAGTCTCAAAACGCCAATGCCCCTTATCAAAGTCATCAAATAAACCAGCCTCGCTGCAGAAGGCCTCTGAGATCAGCAAGATAGTCAGAGATATAGAAAGAAGACCAACTTTTCTTATTCGACCATAACCCGGCACTTGTCAATCCCTTTAAGATTATGATAAGTTTACACAGAAAGATATAAGAGAAGTTAGTGGAAATGTCAAAAATTCTTCCAAATCTACACGGGATTTTAATGTGCAAACCAAACAACAGAGTTTTTGACAGCCACCTTCATGGGCTGTCCGGCAGGTTGAAGAAGGCTTTGGGTGTGGCGGTTACGACAGTGGTGAAGAAGGGAAAACAACTATTGACGTTAAGTGTGTTTGGTCGTAAACTGATTTTATGAGTGAAAAAAGCGGAACGCCTGGAAATCAAATCCAAGAGAATATCGGCGGGTCAGAACAAGGAGCAGACATCCAAGAGGGTGGGGATCTGTCACAGGGGTCAGGTCCGCAAATCGGACTTTTGGCAGCATTGCTTGTTCTTGTTTGTCAGTTGGTTCTTGTGGCTCATTGGCCATCATTGTCGTCGAAGGCGTTGATGTTTGACGACGAACAATACCTGACTGAAAATTATTTGGTACAAACTCCAAGCTGGTCCTCGGCCGGCCGGTTTCTGTCTGAAGTGTCAAAACCATCAACAGTGAGGGGATACTATCAGCCGCTGACAATGATATCGCTTATGACCGATTGCGCATTGGGCGGGCGGAACAATAACCTGCGTCCTTTTCATCGCACGAGTCTTGCTTTGCACTTAATGAATACGGGGCTTTTGATTGTGCTGCTTTACCTGCTGTTTGGCCAGGTGTGGGTGGCGGCAGTGGTGGGATTGCTGTTTGGGCTTCATCCTCTTACGGCGGAGACTATT